>CAZNYY010000168.1:0-5561 GCA_964577335.1 uncultured Oscillospiraceae bacterium
ATTTCCATCTCTCTCTTGAACATTCTTGTGCCCTTTTCTTTAAGAATCGGCAAGGGATTTTCTGCGGAATAAACAATGCCGTATTCCTTTATTTGGGCTTTGTTTCCTATGATTTTAGCGAAAATGACTGCGCTGTTTTCCTGATGATACACCTTGTCTAATGCCAAAATGGACAAAGGGGAATCCTCCAGCCGATGAAATTCTACAACCAGTTGAGAATTCCTCGTGATACCGGGTGTTGTGAAGCTGTTGTTCACTACAGTGATTGGGCTGTTGTTAAATGTGATGCTGGATATATAATGCCCTTCGTCCGGCTCTATCGCAAATGTTTTTGTTGCATCGGCGGGAACCTCAACGACGCCATCCTCACTGATAGTGCCTGCGCCAATCACCATCACATTAATGGTGAAGTTGAGTTCATGGAGCAATGTATCTGTCGCTTGCGCATTGCTATTAAGTGCAAGCATATTGGCATCTTCGAAATAATCGGAAGAAGTTTTAGTTACATTTGTAATAATTGAAACCGGCACATAGAGTGCATTATCTATTACTTTAGGAACATTTTTTGTAAATTGAACCTCTCCATTTTTAATTACTTTATGACGATCCTCTGTTACGGTTAAAAAGTTGCTATCTTTTATTATTGTAGCAGTATCAACAATATGCGACTCATATTGCGCTCCCAAAACCTCTGAAGCCTTTTTAATCGGAACATAAACTTCATTATCCACTATCTTTGGTCTTAAATGAACCATGTTATCATTGTATTTAACATAAACATATTTTTCATTCAGCTCTGTTGTGTTTGAAAAAATATCAAAGTTTTTATTGGTAAATTGATCATTTAAATAGCGAAGAACATAAGTTCCCGCCTCTGCCTCAAAGCTTAACACTCCACCATCCGCGGTTACATTTTTTGTGCTTATTATAGCATCTTCCTTAGTGATATTCCAAGTGCCTTCCTTTAAATCAGATACCGCATATAGTAATTGCTCTTGCACTTGCCCATTTGCTGTTATGGTAACATTTTGGTCGCATCTTTCATCAAGCTTTGAAAAATATGCAACTCTATCCTTGATTTTAATTCCAACAAAATCACCTGATTCATAATACTCTGTATCAAGCGCAGGAATATTTTCATTATTGTCTGTGACATGCATAACATTTAAGAAATAGTCCGTTGTTTTTAATGTTTTCGGAGTGAGCTCAACTCTGTATCTGCCGCTTTCATATCTTAAAAGATCTGTATAATTATGATCCCCGACTAAATATTCACTTCCTTCTCCTCCTACTATGGATAGTTCCATATCACTTTGTAGCGGAAGAAGTGTTTCATTCATTAATCTGCCGTTTAAGCCGTCCTCCGTTCTTTTTATAGTCGTTATATTATTTGAAATTTGAGGCTCTTCTTGCGAATGTATCAGCCACGTCTTTTTAAAGCTTGAATCAGCAGAAACCACTTTATCAAATACAACTAATGCTCCGGGATATACATCATCAAAGAAATTAAAAAACATAAATGAACGAGTATATTTTTGAGCTTTATTATTGTATGCCTCGGTTAAATCTCCTTTTAAATAAGTATAGGACGGTTTGTTTAAATCCTCTCCATAATCATATCCAAGCACTTCTCCGTATTTTGTTGCTTCGCCTGTAAAATCACTAAAACTGCTGTCCTCAGTTAAATTATATTTGGGTATTTGCCCACCCATTGCCGGATAGTCGCTTCCATAGAAGGAGACCTCGTTGGGGTCATAAATCAGCATACTATTATGAGCGATTGTCTGTCGGTGATAGCCTAAATTATGGGCGGAATTGGAAAGGGTATAGATGCCGCTATCAATGGCCAAGCCGCCTTTATAATAAATTTCAAATTCACCGGAATCCAAATGCCCATGCCCTTTAAAAAACCTTTCAGGAGTTTTCATGGTGACCGCCAAGGTATTTGAATCCTTGCCTTCCTCCCAACCGGTTCTTGCCACCATCACACCGGAATGGTCGCCAAAATATTTTGAAAGCGGTAATTCAGCATGAACCTTGTTGCCGATGGTTTTATCATCTAAAATCAAATAATGCGCTATGGATGCCGAATAGGAGCCCATGCCCAAAAGCAACTGTCTTCCATCTTTTCTCGATCTGAATAATTCTTGCCGAATATAAGGGTCACGATATAAATCGCCGGCTAAGAAGGAGATGGACGATACGTGTTGGTATTGCATTTTGTTGTTGCTGTCGGCATCATTAAATATTTCTCCATCCGGTCGTCTGTTATAAATAAAATGATAAGCTACCCCTTGTTGATTTTCGGAAATCAAGCTGCCATAGCCTACTTTTTCCAAAATCCATTTCATATATAGTTCAAAAGTATATCTATAATTTCCGTATGAGCTTCCTTGATTATGAAAGGAGCTTTCATAATAATAATTATACAGGGGTCTAAACTCATTAAAAATTCTATCTGATACGATATTATAAGCATCGGGAAACTCATCATATACCGCAACCGAAAAGGAAAGCAAATCCTTCAAAATTTGTGCTTCGTTTACATGACCGTTTAAAAATGGGTTTCCTCCGACTGCTGGCCAGCCGACTCCCATATTAGCTGCATGGGCAAGACAGAGCTTTATAATTTGCTGTTTTTGTGCTTCCGTAAGCTCATCATAGCACCAATCATAAACCTCCGAGGCAATAAATATTGCATATCCACCCTCCCTTGTGATATTGTCACCACCGAATTTTATAGACAGTGTGTCGAGATAATTAAGGATACCGGTGATTGCTTTTTGAGCGTCATTCCGGTTCCCATTGATAAGATATAAAAAAGCATTTGCCTCAATATATCCGAGGCAATAGTTACTATGATTTGTCGTTTGGGCTCCGGTCAGTTCAGGTAGAATACAACTGTCATTTCTATTTGACAATTCTTCAATTTTTGAAACTTGTTCACTATAATAAGGATCGTTATATTTTTCTCTTATTAAGGGTAAATCACTGTTTCTTACAAGTAATCGAGGATGCTCCTTGGGCAGAGGATATAAAGTATCCGGAAATTCATTGATATAGTCTTCGTCGAAAATATCCGGCGGTGTGTTTCCCATTCCCTGGGGGATATATGTTTTACTTGTTGTTAAAACAAACTTGTCAATTATACAGTTGTTTTTCCTGTATGACAAATTCAATTGATTGAATCCTTTGTTTAATTCAAATAATCCAATCTTGCTCCATTGATATTCATTTCCCAGCGGAATAAACAATGAAGAGAACGGATTTTCATTTACAGAAAACCATGCAGAATCGCTTCCGGCATCTACAGCTTTTCCTCTTGCAAAAATATAGTATTTGCCTATTCTGTCAAGGTTAAAGCTATACTGCACAGCAGTATTCATAGGTGCTTCAGGTGAGGACATCGTGCTTTTTATAGCAGCTCCACCTGAAGCGTTTTCATCCATAATTTTTATAAAACCTTCAGGTATTACTGCATTTTCAGCTTCAATTGATAACAACCCATTTGGATATACTTGGCACAAGGATTTAATCTGTGGCATTAAAAATATTAATAAAATAAGAAAAACTGTTGCTTTTTTAAGTTTCATATTTCCCACCCTTTTAATTAAAACTCAAGCTTTCAATTTAGGTAATCTATAATATTAATTTGTATCAGCATTATAGTTTAATGAGTTCACTTGCTCCTAAACATTCAGACATAGGCATCAATGATTCGAATCACTGATGCCTATCCTGTCATGCCACCTAAATCTTTATTGATCTTGAGGTTTGTTATATACCATTGTTTCAACGAATACGTTAGCGTTTTTTTCCGTATTACTTTTAAAGCGAATCTGAGAAATTGTTTTATCAGAATTGGGGTTTTTAAGATGCCATTTATAATAGGTTTTGTCTTTGATTGTGAAGGGTTGTGTCATGCCGGTGACCTCTATGACAGAAAAATTGGAATACGAAAATTCAAGATCCATATTTGAAATATTTTCTCCGTAAATAACGGGGATTGACACCGACGTTCCATCGGTATATTCAAGAAGATACTCCCCTATTTTATAGTCCTCTTCCCGGACATAATCTCCGTCAACAAACGAGCGATAAGGAACAAAATAATCCGTAGTATGGGTGATTATAATATCACTTTTTTGTTGCAGTACGGTTCTTTTATAAAACTGAGCTGTTTCCGAAATCGCTTTTTCGAATACGGCTTCTTTTTTATCATCGTCATAATGATGATCCCAAAATATTCTTGCATTAAAAATCAAATCAAAAATGATATGATTTCTTTGCATGTGCCTGTAATCCGTCTTTCCCCAATTAGACGAAAAGGCACCTAAAATTCCTTTTTCCATTCGTTCTTTCCAATTTTTAAATATTTTACCTTTAAAGTTCCCATACAGCATCGGATATTTCAACAATTCATCATCAAATCCAAACTTCCAGAGCCAATGGAAAATGATAAGTTCCTTGGGCAGTTTGTCCAGAGCGGGATACAGTGCCGGAACAAAAGCAGGATGCCCCTTTTCATATCCCTGGCTTCCTCCACAGGGCTTTCCTTTTTCGTCGATATAGGGATTGCCTTCTTCATCTAAAAGTTGAACCAATTTATCCCCATAGATGGCACATCGGATGCTCTTCTTTGAAAGGTAGTTGTTGATTTTAACAATGTCATTGACAAATAAATCAACTGCATCCTTCTTCTTGCATTCTTCGCATATTCCTATTGTGACCACCTCGTCATGCCCAATACTCAGATATTGAGGATGATTAAATACATCGATGACTTCATCTAAAATATCAAATACAATTTCATAGGTCTTGGGATTAGAAGGGCAATAGGTGTCGGGAAATTCATCTTCTTTTCTCTCATTTAATTCGGGATAGGCCCTTAGGATATAGTCTGAATGAGACAAAGTGGGCACTTCGGGAATGATTTCAATGCCTCGTTGCTTGCAATAATGAACCAAGTCTCTCATTTCATCTTGAGAAATATAAGAACCGCCCCCATTGTCGGGATGAATGGCATTTTTCGCCCAGGGGTAGGTATAATGTTGGATTTGATCTGCCGCCCCCGACTTTGACAGAAACTTGGTGCAATAGTGCTCCCATGCTTCATTGATCTTGGGATGTTTTTTATATTCCATGGCTCCGCCGATTTCCATAACGATATAATTATATTTATAGGGAACCAAAATATCATCAACTATTTGTTTAAAATCGGCAAGCTGTTTGCTGCCCGGAGTAAAGGTGTGGTATCCCCGAAAAGAAACCGCCGGATAATCATAAAGAAACAGTTCTTTTAAGGCGTTTTCAGCAATCAACTGCTTTAAGGCTGATATTCCATCAATCAGTCCTTTGGTGCTTTCCCCATAAATCTTAGTGGTTTCGCCAATGTCTAACGCATAGGCTTCTTCCCGAAAAGTATAAGGCTCACAAGAAAGCAGTTCAATTTTCTCTTGAATCTTCTTGGGAATCCCAATTGTTAAAACAATTTGTTCACAGCATAAGCCCTCTTTATCTATGGTCTTGCTTTGCTCCTCAATCGTTTCTTTTAAATATTC
>CAZNYY010000169.1:0-5554 GCA_964577335.1 uncultured Oscillospiraceae bacterium
AAAAAGGAAAGAGTGTTGTAACCTCAAACAAAGAACTTGTGGCGACCTACGGGGCCGAGCTTTTAAAGCTGGCGGAAGAAAACGGGGTGCATTATCTTTTTGAGGCCAGCGTGGGAGGTGGGATACCTATTATACGTCCCCTTGACAGATGCCTTGCCGCCAATGAAATTACCGAAATAATGGGAATATTAAACGGTACAACAAATTATATACTCACAAAAATGATTAAAAACAATAAATCATTTGAGCAGGCGCTGGACGAGGCAATGGAAAAGGGATATGCCGAGAGAAACCCCGCAGCAGATGTAGAGGGGCACGACACCTGTCGAAAAATTGCAATTTTATCTTCACTTGTTTTTGGGAAGGAGCTTGATTATACGCTTATAAGCACTGAGGGGATAACAGGGATAGATTTGGATGACACAAGATATGCGGAAATTATCGGCGGTACAATTAAGCTTATCGGTTACAGTAAAATTGAAAACGGACAGGTTTTTGCCAGAGTAAGCCCTATGATTGTGTCAAACGACAATCCGCTTGCGAAGATTGAGGATGTTTATAACGGCATAAAAATTTACGGCAACGCTGTCGGCACCGTTATGTTTTATGGAAAAGGTGCCGGAAAAATGCCGACTGCAAGTGCCGTAGCAGCGGACATAATAGATATCGCAAGGGGCGGGGAGGCGCAGCCCCGTATCATGTGGGGCGAGGGTGACCCGTCCCATGTAGTAAAATCCGGTGAAAGTGTTTCAAAATGCTTTATCAGGGTTTTGGGTGACGGAGCAAGGGTGAAAGAAATTTTCCCCGGGGCGGAGGAAATAAAAACAGTCGTCAAAAAAGGAGAAAAGGGATATATTCTCCCCCCTGACAAGGAGGAGAGGATTTCCCGGAAGCTTGATGAACTTGAAGGTTTTATAAAAATGATAAGAATTGAAAATTAATATGCATTTGAAAAACACACGGGCATACTATATAAAAAAGGAGGAAAAATATGAGGCTGATTGTAAAGAAGTTTGGAGGCTCGTCGGTGGCGGATGCCGAAAAGGTCTTCAACGTTGCAAAAATTATTAAGGAAAGTTATGACGAGGGAAATGCGATAGTAACCGTTGTTTCCGCTCAGGGGGACACAACGGATGATTTAATTGCAAAGGCGGCACAGATTAATGAAAGACCTTCAAAAAGAGAAATGGATGTGCTTTTATCCAGCGGGGAGCAGATTTCAATGTCCCTTTTGGCAATGGCGCTTGAAAAGCTGGGTTGCCCTGTAATATCCCTTTGCGGTTGGCAGGCGGGCGTAAAAACAAACAGTAAGCACGGCATGGCAAGGATAAAACATATTGACACCGAGAGGGTTCACAGAGAGCTGGATAAAAGAAAAATTGTTATATTAGCAGGGTTTCAGGGTATAAACAGGTATGACGATATAACAACATTGGGACGAGGAGGGTCGGACACTTCGGCAGTTGCGATGGCGGCGGCACTGGGGGCAGATTTATGCCAGATTTATACGGATGTTGCAGGGGTGTTTACGGCTGACCCGAGAATTGTTCCCACGGCTTCAAAACTTGATGATATATCCTATGACGAGATGCTGGAGCTGGCAAGCCTGGGCGCAAATGTTTTACACAACAGGTCGGTTGAAATTGCAAAAAAGTTTAATATTAAAATGGAAGTTCTTTCAAGCCTTACAAAAGAAAGAGGAACAATAGTCAAGGAGGTAAACAGTGTGGAAAGAATGCTTATAAGAGGGGTTGCAAGGGATCATGATGTGGCGAGAGTTTCGCTGACGGATATAGAGGATATGCCGGGCAAGGCATTCACAGTTTTTTCGCTTTTGGCGACAAAGAACATAAATGTTGATATTATTTTGCAGTCAATAGGGCGTGACGGCAAAAAGGACATAAGTTTTACAGTGCCCGAGAGTATGCTTGAGAGCGCATTGGAGGTGCTCGACGGACATAAGGAGGCTATCGGTGCCAGGGAAATTCTTCATGACAGCAATGTTGCGAAGGTTTCGATTGTGGGTGCGGGAATGGCATCAAACCCGGGGGTTGCCGCAAGTATGTTTGAAGCGCTTTACAACGCCAACATAAATATTCAAATGATTTCGACAAGTGAAATAAAGATTTCGGTTTTGGTTGACAGGATTGATGCGGAAGCCGCGGTAAGGGCTGTTCACGAAAAGTTTAACGTTTGAAGGGAGCATAATGGAAACGGAAATAGTTATCGGAAGAAACCCCGTGCTTGAATTAATACGCTCCGGCCGCCCTGTTGATAAAATTTTAATAAAATCCGGTCCTGTTGAAGGGTCGCTTAAAAAGATTGAGGCGGCTGCCAAGGATATGGGTGTAACAGTTGTAAAAACGGATAAAAAAAGACTTGACGCACTCTCCGGCGGCGGAAACCATCAGGGTGTTGCGGCATATGCCGCCGCTCACAGCTATGCGGAGGTTGATGACATTTTGAAGGCGGCATCTGAAAAAGGCGAAATGCCCTTTATTGTGGTTTGCGACAGGATTTGCGACCCGCACAACTTAGGCGCCATAATAAGAACGGCAAACGGGGCGGGCGCTCACGGTGTTATCATATCACGCCATGAAAGTGCAGGGCTTACTGCCGCCGCCGCAAAAGCTGCAGCGGGTGCCGTGGAATTCGTACCCGTTGCAAGGGTCACAAACATTGCCAAAACCCTTGATAATTTAAAAGAAAAGGGGGTTTGGGTAACGGGTATGGCGGGCGAGGGCGAGAAAAATATATATGAGGCTGATTTTACGGGTCCCATTGCTATTGTAGTGGGAAGCGAGGGTTCGGGAATAAGCCGTCTGGTTAAAGAAAAATGTGATTTTCTTGTTAAAATACCTATGGCGGGTGAAATCGAGTCGCTTAACGCCTCCGTTGCGGCGGCTTTGTCAATGTATGAAGTTACACGGGCAAGAAACGTACGGCAGATGTAGAGAAAGGTATATGACCATGAAATATGTTATAATATTAACTGATGGAATGAGCGATTATAAAATAGATGAGTTATCCGGAAAAACACCGATGGAATATGCGAACAAGCCCCAAATGGATGAGCTTGCGAAAGACAGCGAGGTTTTTTTGGTGCAAACCGTGCCGGAGAATTTAAAGCCCGGCAGTGATGTTGCAAACCTGTCCGTAATGGGGTATGACCCGAATGAATTTTACACGGGGCGTTCTCCGCTTGAGGCTGCGAATATGGGTGTATCCCTCTCGGATGATGATACGGCATTTCGGGCAAACCTTGTCACGCTGAAGGGCGAGGGGAACTACGAAAGCCTACTGATGCATGATTACAGTGCAGACGAGATAAGCACCCGTGAGGCGGCAGAAATTATAAATACAATATCAGGCGAGCTTGCAACCGAAGACATACAGTTTTACCCGGGAGTGAGTTACCGCCATTTAATGGTTATAAGGGGCGGGGCAAAGCATTATAAGTTAACTCCCCCCCATGATATTTCGGACAAGCCGGTAGCGGAGTATCTGCCGGATAATCCAGTTATAATGGATATAATGAGGAAAAGCAGGGAGATATTAAAGAGGCACCCCGTAAACATAAAAAGGCGGGAGAACGGCCAAAACACGGCTGACTCGCTTTGGATATGGGGAGAGGGGAAAAGACCTGCTCTGCCTGATTTTAAGGAGAAGTTCGGACTGCGGGGAGCGGTTATCTCGGCGGTGGATTTAATACGGGGTATAGGACGTTTGAGCGGGATGGACGTAATAGAGGTCGAGGGTGCAACGGGAAACATAAACACTAATTTTGAGGGGAAAGCGGGTGCCGCTCTTGAGGCGCTGCGTGATGGGTGTGACTTTGTGTATGTACATCTTGAAGCACCCGACGAATGCGGTCACCGCGGAGAAATTCAAAACAAAGTACGTTCGATTGAGCTTATAGACAGCAAGGTTTTAAAGGTTATAAAAGAGGGGCTTGACAAAGGGGGAGAACCGTACCGGATAATGATTTTGCCCGACCATCCCACGCCTCTTAAATTAAAAACCCATGTGGGGGACCCGGTGCCGTGCCTTTTGTATGACAGCCGAAAAAAAGTAAAAGGTGTTCCGTTTTTTACGGAGGGTCTTTCGCAGGGGAAGGTTTTTGCCCCCGGGTATAAGCTGATGAGCTACTTTTTAGAGAAGGAAGGGTTTTGCGAATGACAAGTACCGTCAAACAAAGAAGAATAGTGGTTTTCCTTGGTGTATTAGTGCTTTTGGGATTGTTTTTATGGTTTGTCATGCCGAAGCTGATAGTGCTTTTTCTGCCGTTTATATTAGCTCTTTTAATTGCAAAGATAATTGAACCGGTTGTACATTTTCTAAACACAAAAATGAAAATTCCAAGAAAACCGGCGAGTTTGATTATTGTGACCATCACGGTATCACTTCTTTTGCTGATAGTATTTATGGCGGTGTACCGAATTGTTTCGGAAATAAATAATTTGATGGCACACAAAGATGTTTTAGCCCAAAAGGTTATGGTTATTTTTTATGAGTGGCAGGATTTTTTCTCAAGATACTTGGGTGATGACGTTGCCCGGTTTATGAAGGAGAATATTGATGCTTCCGCAATTGGTTCAAATCTTACGGGTTATCTTGCGGGGTATATCATGCCGGCGATTGAGAATATGCTGGGAGCCGCCAGAAGTCTTCCCAATATTCTTATATTCACGGTTACGCTGATAATGGGAACATATTTTTTAAGCAGTGACAAATCCCTGCTTTCGGGTGTTTTTTCGTCCATACTGCCCAAGGAGAGCGGTGTTTATATGGGTAAAATAAAAACCGATATGTCCTCCGCACTTTTAGGATATTTACGGGCACAGCTTATTTTGATGAGCGTGACGTTTTTGGAGCTGACGATAGGCTTTACCTTTATGGGGGGGGAAATAGCAAGCTACGCCCTTCTTTTGGGGATAATAATAAGTATAATCGATGCTCTGCCTATTTTGGGCACGGGGACTGTGCTTATACCATGGGCGTTATATTCGCTAATAACAGGCAATACCAGAATAGGAATATCACTTTTTATTTTGTATGGTATTTGCCTTTTGGTAAGACAGATTTTAGAGCCGAGAGTGGTTGGTAAGCAAATAGGATTGCATCCTCTGTTTACACTTATGTCCATGTATATAGGACTGCGCCTTTTCGGCATCTTTGGCTTAATTTTAGGACCGGTGTTAGGGTTAATTTTAATGAACCTGTACCGAAGCGGGCTGTTTACAGCCATATGGGAATTTGTTTGTTACGGACCCAAAGTAAAAGAGGAGTAAAGCGATTTTTGCTTTTCTCCTCTTTTTATCCCACAGTAAATCATGCTGAATGTAAGCAGTGCGCTAACAACAAAAAAATCAGTTCATTTGTTATCCTTTGCCGTAACAAACAAACTAACATTCTCTACGCCGAAGGGCGCTCTGCCTTCAGACCTTTATCCTTATCTTTTATGTAATCTCTTAAAATATCAGTCAGGGTAACAGGGGTTACCGTACCCTCGTAAAGTAAAGATATTATGTCAAATACCTCTTTGGAGCTTTGG
>CAZNYY010000170.1:0-5550 GCA_964577335.1 uncultured Oscillospiraceae bacterium
AAGCTTGATGGTGATTATATTAGGATGATGAGTCTTAAATTTGATTTTAAATGCTTTCTTTGTACGATAACCAGTGTATTGAGGGGAGATGGAATTTTTGAGGGATGTACAGAAAATCCCCCAAACACTGTAGAGGAAACAATTTCGCTATGAAGAAAATACTGATAACAGGGGCGAACAGTTATATAGGCACATCATTGGAAAAATGGCTGCTAAAGCACTCTGATAACTACAAAATAAATACTGTGGATACCATTGGCGGCGGGTGGCGGAAAAAATCGTTTTCTGATTATGATGTTGTTTTCCATGTTGCGGGGATAACACATGTAAGGGAAACAAGGAAAAATGCGGGTGATTTTTACAGGGTTAACCGTGATTTGGCACATGATATTGCACAAAAGGCAAAAATTGACGGCGTGGGTCAATTTATTTTTTTAAGTTCAATGAGTGTATATGGCATGAATTGCGGGATAATTGACAAAAACACTCATCTAAACCCAAAAAATAATTACGCAAAATCCAAATTAGAGGCGGAAAAATTAATTGAACTTTTAAATAGTGACACATTTAAAATTGCAATTCTTCGCCCCCCGATGGTGTACGGAAAAGGGTGCAAGGGTAATTATCCAAGATTGGTAAAACTTGCGGTTAATCTTCCCTGCTTCCCTGATATTTACAACCAACGCAGCATGATTTATATAGATAATTTGTGTGAATTTATAAGACTTTTAATTGATTTAAACGGCTCAGGGTTGTTTTTTCCGCAAAATAGAGAATATGTCTGTACGTCCGAGATGGTTAGGCTTGTTTCCAAGATGCATGGCAAAAATATAAGGCTGACAAAGCTATTTAACCCCTTATTAAGGTTGTTTAATACTAACACGGTTGATAAGGCATTTGGCAGTTTGGTGTACCGTAAAAGTCTTTCTCTTTTTGAAGAATATCAAATTGTTTCTACCCTTGAATCTATAAAAAAGACAGAATCATAATAAGGGTTTTTAGGCGTTACCACACCTCCTGGCGATATTGAAGGGGTGTGGTTTTTATTTCTTCCCGAAAAACCTTAATAAAATAACTGGGGCTTTCATAGCCGCACATAATTCCAATCTGCTCCACGGAATAAGAACTGTATCTCAAAAGCTTTTTCGCCTTCTGCATTCTAATCCCTTTAAGCGCCTGCATAACGGTTTCCCCCGTGTCCTTTACATAAAAACGGCAAAGACTGAACCTGTCCGTTTTGGCATGTTCAGCGATATCATCAAGGGTGAGCGGTCTGTCACAATTGTGCTCCAAAAATAATGTCACCTTCTGTGAGCGGGACAGAGATTTCTTAAACACCGCCTCCAAAAATTCCGCCGCCCAGCTATATCCGGAGGCAGAGCGGATCACTTTTGAGGCGGTTTTCTGACAAAAATCCATTAGCTGAATTGTTGACGAATTTAGAAAGTTGGGCGCATCAAAAAACATATAATCATCAATTTGATAATAACGCAGCAAATTTTCCCCGCTTAAAAAGGTTACCCACATGGTGTCAAAGTTGCCACCGTTACTTTGGTAAGAGTGGTTTACAAATTTTCGGGTGAAAAGACCCTGTCCTTTTGTAAGAATTCTCACATCATCTGCGGCACTGAAAACACCCTCACCCTTTGTGACCCATAAAAACTGATGCACGTCAAACCCGTTCGGGCGTATTTGTTTTGATTGACCGATAGCCTCGCCTATTGCTATGGGGATAAGCGGCAGTTCCTCTGAAAACTGTTTTGCAATTCCTACAAACATATGCAACATCCTTATGTTTTTTGCAAGTATTTATTATTGACCCGAGCTTTTTATTGCAATATAATTATATCAGAATAAGGAACGAGAGTCAATAAAAATTAGGGAAAGGAGGTTTTAGTTTGAATAAATTCAAACTAAAACCTCCGGCGGAATTTACTGCGCCGCCGAAATTTTTGCTCTGCGGAGCGAAACGGCGATGCGCCATACGTTCCATTTTACGCCTTATCCGCCCACGGTAAGGTGCGTGAGTTTTATTATTTATATTTTTGTGGGCAGAAAGGCTATGGAACTTATAATGAAAAAAATCCGTGTGGGGCTTATCGGCTGCGGAGGCAGACAAAACGCACATATTAACGCTCTTATTCAAATGGAGGATGTGGAAATCGTAGCGGTTGCAGACCCTGTTGACGAAAGAAGGCTTTTGGCATCTAAGACGACAGGGGCAAAAAAAGTTTACAAAAACCATGCAGAATTGCTTGACAATGCGGCAGGGGATTCTATTGATGCCCTTTTCGTTTCCGTAGAGCCGACAGCCCACGACAATCTGGAGGAGAGGACAGTTGAGCTTGGGATTCCGTTTTTGACGGAAAAACCAATGACCTTGGATTTGGAGCAGGCGGAGAAACTGGTAGCAATGATTGAAGAAAAAAATCTTATCACATCCGTAGGGTTTCAAGACAGATACCTCAATTTGATGGAAATGGTTAAGGACGAGATTCCAAAACACAAAACCGGAGGAATTGTCAATGGTGTATGGATTGGGGGCATCCCGGGCATATGGTGGTGGCAGAAAAAATCAACTTGCGGCGGTCAGCTTTTAGAGCAGAATATTCATCTTTTGGACGGTTTGCGCTGGCTTTTCGGTGAGCCGCTCTCGGTTTATGCGGTGAACGCAAGGGGTATTGTAAACCCCGGGGTTGATGCAGACAAAGAATATGATACGGACGACTATTCGGTGTGTGTTTTCAGGTTTAAAAATAATGTTACGGCTACCCTTGAAAGCGGCTGTTACATGAATGGAATAAGACCTAAATGCGGTTTGGTATTTATATTAAACGATATTATTATGGATTACCGTTTGAGAAACAACTTGGCTATAACCACAAAAGGCAAAACCGTTGATATTACAGATAAAAATGACCAGACATTTGACTTGGACCGCAGTTTTATTGACGCTGTAAAATCAGGTGACGGCAGTAAAATACGTTCGCCGTATGCCGATGCACTAAAATCGTTAAAAGTTGCTTTTGGGGCAAACCGCTCAATGGATACAGGCGAAGTTGTGTATTTTGAGGAGGAGTAGAAATGAGATTTTGTATACCAATTCCATGCTTTTTTAGTGAAATGAATTTCGTGGATGCGATACATAAGGTAAAAGAATTCGGTTTTGATGCGGTCGAAACATATAACTGGAAGGGGCTTGACCTGGATGCCGTTCGAAACGCCTGTGAAGAAACAGGGGTTGAACTTTTGAGTATGTGCACCACCGAGTTTAATATGACAAATCCCGATATGCGCCCAAAATGGCTTGACGGGCTTAGGAAAAGCTGTATTGCGGCAAAAACCGCCGGTGCAAAACATCTTATAACACAGGTTGGGAATGATACGGGGGCGGAACGTGCGTTTCAGCATGAAAGCATTGTAGCCGCACTAAAAGATGCCCGCCCCATTTTGGAGGACAGCGGCGTAACCATAATGATTGAGCCTTTGAACACCCTTGTCAATCATCCGGGTTACTATCTGTGGAAATCTGAAGAGGCTTTCGACATTATCAGGGAGGTGAACCACCCCTTGGTTAAGGTGGTGTATGACATTTATCATCAGCAGATTATGGAGGGAAATATTATCCCCAGTATAACAAATAATATTGACTGCATAGCGCATCTTCACAGCGCCGGTCATCCCGGGAGAATAGAGCTTCAGTTTGGCGAGAACGACTACAAGTTTATATTTGAAGCGGTTGACAAAGCCGGATATAAAGGTGCTTGCGGGCTTGAATACAGACCTTCCATCGGCACGGAAAAAAGCCTTGAAAGTTTCAGGGAAATTTATATGTAAATTGTTTTGTAATATGGCGGGGCTGCATACCAACGGATTTTAAAGTTTGTTGGTATGCAGCCCTTTTGTTAGTGATATTTCTGTAACAGCCGATGTCTTTATGCGCCCAAACCCACCAATCGTACAAAGTTTGACCCATAAAAGCGAATATGGTATACAAAACACAGATATTGTATATTGTGAAAAGACAGCAAATCCATTATAATTTATATAGAGTGGCAAACGGACATATCTATGACTATTTTCAACATGAATTCAAAAGGGAGATTGACTATGCTTAAAAGAATTATTTCGCAAGTGATAACAGTTTGTTTTTTTATTATGATGTTATCGGGACTACTTGTTTCGGCGGATACGCATAAGGCAGATTATATATCGGATAACGAAACAAACGGTATACATACATATCAATTATTAGAAAACGGTCTGCCGGATAAAATTATTGCACCGCCTGCGGGGGTGACGGCAAAAATTTCATATGATGCGAATGTTATGGGGTCACCCTCGTTTACACAAGACGGCGGGTATACACTCGGCAGTGATAATAATTATATTTATATCACCGGAAATGGCCAGAGAAACAATGCTGAAATAGTGCTGGACTTTGGCGGAAACAGCAAAACAATTGCCGTGAAGACAGCAATTGCGGAGAATTTTGATGATTATGCGAAGGCGACAACTGCGGGGAGCTTTGCATCGGCGGATTCTTATGTATGGGAAAATTCCTTGGCTAATGCGGCAACCAATAACACGGCTGAAGGAGGACAACATCTCTCTGCCAGTGGGGGGAGATATAGCGGGTTTATAAGCCTTACGGAGGCTATTGGAGAGGACTATGCCGACATTTTGACCGTGGAAATTACACCCGGTTTTGAGAAAACCAGCGGTATTGACGGGAATTTGGTTATGGGTGCATTTTCAAATGACTGTTTTACCGTTGGAAGTGACGGAAATGCCACCTCCAATGTGCAAAATACAAATGCTTTATTTGGTCTTAGAACCGATTATGTAAGGAATGCAACCGAGTACAACACCTACCTTTGCTATGATGCCGACGGCAGCGGAAGTATTACAAGCAAAACGGTTATGCTTAAACATCAGAAAACTTCCGAGTGGCATAATAAATATGTGTTTATCCTTGATTTAAAACAGGGACAGTACACCCTTTATATTAATGATGAGAAGGTTGGGGGTGACTATCTCCTAAACAGCAGCCTTTTGCTGAGGAAAATTAAATCGTTTGCATTTTTAAACCCGTGTGACAATTTTGCGGTATATTCAGGTGTGGATGAAAGTTTTACCGAAGTAAAAGAATGCAGTTTTAAGACAGAGCATTATCAGAATGACCTCTCGGGGCAGGGCTATTATCGGGATGGTGAGCTGACATCACAAGTGAGCGTAAAAAATGATACGGACGACCCGGTGTCCGTTGCGGTTTTAACTGCACTGTATGACAGCAATGAAGTGCTAATTAATCTTAACATGAAAAGCAAGACGGTTGAAGCAGGACAAACGGACATAATTTCAGCTTCTGTTGTGGTGGAGGAATATCAAAACACAAGTGTTAAAACATTTGTGTTGGATTTATCCGCCGGTCTTCGCCCATACATTGAGCCTGTTGAACTTGGCGGCAAGATGCACTATACTCTCTTTTTAATAGGGGATTCCGTTTGCCAGGCTTATGACCAATCACGCTATCCATTACAGGGTTGG
>CAZNYY010000171.1:0-5548 GCA_964577335.1 uncultured Oscillospiraceae bacterium
CCGCAGGATGGGGTTTTCCGCAAAGAGAACCATGGCGGCGGCACAGGGGCTGTACGAAGGTGTAAATGTTAAGGGCTACGGCACACTCGGGCTTATAACATATATGAGAACCGACTCGCTTAGGGTGTCTGGGGAGGCGCTTGATGGGGCAAGGGCATATATCGGTGGAAGGTTTGGTGCAGAGTATCTGCCCGAAAAGCCGAGGTATTTTCGAAGCAGAAAATCATCACAGGATGCGCATGAGGCAATTCGCCCAACCACCCCCGAAATAACCCCCGAAATGATGAAGGAAACCGTGGCGGCTGACCAGTACAAACTGTATAAACTGATTTGGGAGAGGTTTATTGCAAGCCAGATGGCGTCCTCAATATACGAAACGGCGGCGATTGATGTCCAGGCTGCAAACTGTCTTTTCAAGGCAACCGGCTCAAAACTTGTGTTCAAGGGGTTTGAAGTGCTTTATATATCAAGCGACGAGAAGGAGGAGGCAATGTCAAAAAACCTTCCTCAGCTTGAAAACGGACAGGTTTTAAAGCTTGAAAAGCTTGAAAACGAACAAAAGTTTACCGAACCGCCCTCAAGATACACCGAGGCATCCCTTATAAAAACCCTTGAGGAAAAGGGGATAGGCAGACCAAGTACCTACGCCCCCACCATAACCACAATTTTGGCAAGGGGATATGTAGTTAGGGAGAAAAAGCTTTTAGTGCCCACGGAACTTGGGGTTATTACGACAGATTTAATGAAAGACCATTTCAGCAATATAATAGATGTTGAGTTTACCGCCGGGATGGAGGAGCGGCTTGACAAAATTGAAGAAGGCGAAACCCGATGGGTGGAACTTTTGCATGATTTTTACGGTCCTTTTGACAAAACCCTCAAAAACGCAGAGGAGGCAATCGGCAAAGTTGAGATAAAGGACGAGGAGTCGGACGTGGCTTGCGAAAAATGCGGCAGAATGATGGTGTACAAGCTTGGAAGGTTTGGCAAGTTTTTGGCGTGTCCCGGGTTTCCCGAGTGCAGAAACGCAAAGCCCATTGTTGTTGATACGGGCGTGGCTTGACCAAAATGCGGCGCCAAGATTGTGGAGCGCAAATCAAAAAAAGGCAAAAAATATTTTGCCTGTGAAAATAATCCCACTTGTGATGTAATTCTTTGGGATAAACCCACGGGAGCGGTATGCGAAACCTGCGGCAGTGCAATGGTTCAAAAGGGATACCGTAATAACAAAAAAACTCTATGTTCAAACAAGGACTGTGAGGCGAACAAGAAATGAAAATAACCGTGATAGGCGGCGGGCTTGCGGGCTGTGAGGCGGCATGGCAAGCGGCGCAGGCAGGGGCGGAGGTTGAACTTTGGGAAATGAAGCCCCTTAAATTTTCGCCCGCACATTCAAACCCAAATCTTGGTGAGCTTGTTTGCAGCAATTCATTAAAAGCCATGAGAGAGGAAAGCGCATCGGGGCTTTTAAAAAAGGAGATGCAGGTTTTCGGCTCTTTGATAATTGAATGCGCCTACAAAGCACAGGTGCCGGCGGGCGGGGCATTGGCGGTTGACAGGGAACGGTTTTCCGAAGAGGTTACCCGAAAAATACGCTCGCACCCGAAGATTAAAATTATTAATGCACAAATTGAAAAGATACCCGATAGGGGGAAGGTAATAGTTGCCCCGGGACCTTTGGTTGAAGGGGAACTTGCAGGGGACATAAGCAGGATTTCAGGCGGATATTTAAATTTTTATGATGCTGCGGCACCGATTGTTGCCACATCAAGCATTGATATGGACAGGTCGTTTTTCGGTGCAAGGTACAACAGGGGCGGGGACGATTACATAAATTGTCCCATGACAAAAGAGCAGTACGAGGCTTTTTATGAGGAACTTATAAATGCGGAAACCGCCGTAAAGCATGAAGATATAGACCGCCCGGAGGTTTTTGAGGGCTGTATGCCGGTTGAGGTTATGGCACGAAGGGGACGTGAAACCTTGCTTTTCGGGCCGCTAAAACCTGTGGGCTTGTATGACCCTGAAACAGACAAGCGCCCTTTTGCCGTGGTTCAGCTTAGGCAGGACAATATGGAGAAAACACTTTTTAATATAGTGGGTTTTCAAACCAATTTAAAATGGGGAGAACAAAAGAGAGTTTTTTCAATGATACCCGCACTTGAGAATGCGGAGTTTGTGCGCTACGGTGTAATGCACAAAAACTGTTTTATTGATGCCCCAAGGCTGCTAAACGCTGATTTTTCAATGCGGGAAAACCCTGATATATACATTGCGGGTCAACTATCGGGCGTTGAAGGGTATGTGGAGTCGGCGGCATCAGGGCTTATCGCAGGGCGCAGCGCCGCAGGGCAAAGGCTTAATTTGCCGCCCCTTTGCATGATGGGCGCCATATCGGGGTATATCTCGGGCGGCTCGGTGGGAGAGTTTCAGCCGATAAACGCAAACTTCGGAATACTTCCGCCGCTTGAAGAAAGAATAAGGGACAAAAAGCAAAGGTATGCAAAACTTGCATCAAGGGCACTCGAAAACTTAAATAATTAAAAAAACAGTGTGACGAATAAAATTGTCTTGACACCTCAGGCAAATGGTGGTATCATTGTTTTATAAATACATAACCTTGTTAGGAGGGTTTAATAATGAAAACTTTTGATATTGTTCTTGCAACAATAAACGATGTAAAAAACTTTGTTAATATCGTTAACAGGTATGACTTTGATGTGGATTTGACTTCGGGCAGATATGTTGTTGATGCAAAGTCAATCATGGGTATTTTCAGTCTTGATTTGTCAAAACCCATTAAGGTTGAAATTTTCTCTAACCAGGCGGGGGAACTTTATGAGGAGTTAAAACCCTTCATAAAATAAAGCTTTTCCCAAAAAACAGTAATAAAAATCCCTTTTGGACAGTATATATTAAAGAAATATATTATTATTGTCTAAGGGGGATTTTTTGTGCTTGATGAAAAAAGATTTGCTAAGGCTCCGGCGAGGGAAACAACTAACAATGTAATTATGGAAAATCGCAAGAAAGTCAGTATTTCAGGGGTTGAAGATGTTGAAAGTTTTGATGAGGACAGCATTATTTTGTACACCGGCATAGGTGTTATGAACATAAAAGGGGAGGATTTGCATATAAACAAACTTTCAATTGAAAGCGGCGAGGTGGTAATCGAGGGTGAGATAAACTCAATTACATATACCGATTCCGACGGCAGAAGCGGCGGCGGTTTTCTGGGCAGACTTTTTAAATAGGACGGCCCAGCGGCCGGCACAGGTGATGTTAAATGAATATATCTGTTACAAACCAAGCGATGGTATTTTTAATTTCAATTTTAGGCGGGGCTGTCACAGGGGTGATTTTTGATTTTTTCAGGGCATTTCGCAAGAGGGTGAAGTCGGGCAACACATCGGTTGCGGTGCAGGACATTTTGTTTTGGTTAATTTCAGCGGGAGTTGTTTTTTATTTTATGTACCGCTACAACAACGGCGAACCCCGCTGGTATATTTTCGGCGGCATTGTGCTGGGTGCAATAATTTATCAAAACACAATAAGTGTTTTGGTGGTGGAACTTACGGTGAGAATATATTCCATTCTTATAAAAACACTGGTTATAATAGTTAAAATAATTACTTTCCCGGTAGTTTTGCTTGCAAAAATTCTCAAAACTCCCTTCTTCCTTGTTATGATGCCCGTAAAGACAGTTGCAAGATTTTTTAGGAAAAGAGCAAGAAATTTTCGCGCCGACGGCACGAAAAGCCTAAAAAGAATAAAAAAACGTTTAAAAATGTATTAAATGTACTTTACAAGTTGAAAAATATGGGTTATAATATGTATAAATTATAAATTGACTAATGCCAAAGACGGCAAATATAAGATTTATATTTTGATAATTAAAGAAAGATTAACTGGAGAAAAATAATGAAAAAACGAAAAGGCCGCAAAAGCCTGCGCATTAACTACAAGCTTTGTTTCTTTGCGTTTTTTGCCGTGTATGTGATATATGCCTTCATAGGGCAACAGTCGGCTCTCAACCAGTATGATAGGGAGCTGGGGATGCTTCAAGCTGATATCAGCAGTATGGAGGACGAGCTTTCAAGACTCAGTGACCTTGGGAGTGTGTATAAATCTGACACATTTATTGAAAGGGTCGCCAGGGAGAGGCTGGGCTTTGTCCGCTCTGACGAAACTTTGTTTGTTGACATCAGCGGGAAATAATTTTATTTTTTATTATAAATGTTTTTTAAATACCAAAGGAGGAAGTTTTCCAATATGTCACTTACGGTTGGCGCAATCATTTCCGGAAAGGTTTCGGGCATTACAGGGTTTGGGGCTTTTGTTGATGTAGGCGGGGGTAAAACCGGGTTGGTTCATATCTCCGAGGTCGCACGAGAATATGTTAAGGATATTAACGAATATCTTAAAGAAGGCCAGGAAGTAAGGGTTATGGTGGTTTCCTTTGACCCGGGGGGGAAAATCAGTCTTTCAATTAAAAGGGCTTTGGAGGAGGAGGAGAAAATCCGCTCACGCAGACCTATTGATATTGATTGGTCCCATAAATCGGCTGCGGAAAGTCTTTCGTTTGAAGACAAGCTTTCTAAATTCAAACAGGACAGTGATGAAAAAATGCAGGACATTAAAAGGAATGTGGAGTCAAAACGCGGCGGCTACAAACGCGGCGTCGGGGCTTATTGATGCTATAAATTAATACATATGGGGATTTGGCTTTTGTGCCAAATCCCTTTTTATAACATAAAGACAAATAAATATTTTTTGGTGTTGACAAAGAGGTTTTGGAGGAGTATAATTACTTTAACGCTTTAGCGTGCTAAAAGGAGGCGCCATGAAAAACAAACTTCATGCACCTGAGGGCACCTTTGATTTGCTGCCCCGTGAGGTGCGCATAAAAAGACGTATAGAAAAACTTGTGATGGAAAGCTTTGAAGGCTGCGGCTATAATGAAATTGAAACTCCGCTTTTTGAGTATTTTGATGTTTTTGAAGGAAACTTTTTCGGTACAAGACCCGAGATGATGTTTCGTTTTTTTGATGTGGACGGAAGGATTTTGACATTAAGACCTGATTTGACAACCCCTGCGGTGCGCCTTGCATCTACAAGGATGGAAGGGGCGGGGGCGGTGAGAATGTCATACCTCGGTCACGCATTTAGAAATAACGAAACCGTGTACGGTGTAAAACTTAAAGAATTTACACAGGCGGGGATTGAGCTTTTGGGGGTAAACACTCCCGCTGCGGATGCGGAGGTTATTGCCGCTACAATTGATGCCCTATATGCTGCGGGTTTAAATGATTTTTGTATAGAAATCGGTCAGGTGGCATTTTTCAGGGAGCTTATAAAAGCTGTGGGGCTAAGTGATACTTTGGCAGAAGAAATAAGAGGGTATATAGACAATAAAGATGTTTTGTCGGTGCAAAAATCGCTGCAATTTTGCGATGCGCCGGAGGAGTTAAAGGAACTTCTTATAAAAATGCCCTCACTTTTTGGCGGGGCGGAGGTTTTTGATAAAGTACAAACGGATATAGAACCC
>CAZNYY010000172.1:0-5548 GCA_964577335.1 uncultured Oscillospiraceae bacterium
AGTCGCTTTTGCTATAACAAAATCCACCCGCCTGTTTTGCATTCGCCCTTCCTCAGTACTGTTGTCAGCCACGGGGTGGTATTCTCCATATCCCACCGCTGAAAGCTTTTGGGGGCTTAATTGTTCGTTTTCTACCAAAAACCTTAAAACCTCCACAGCTCGGGCCGTGGACAGCTCCCAGTTTGAAGGGAATTCTATTGTATTTATTGCAACATTGTCCGTGTGTCCTTCAATTCTAACCATTTGCAGGCTGTCCTCGTACAGATCAAGAGCAGCTGTAATTTCAGAAAGTATGCCGACAGCATCCGCCCTTAGATTTGCCCTCCCCGAGTCAAACAAAACATTAACCAAAAATCTTATTTGTATCTGGTTTTCGGTTTTTGTTAAATCAATTCCCTCAGCAAGATTGTTTTCCTGTATGTACTCTTCCAAGCTTTCGTAAAGCTGCTGAAATTCCTCGGGACTTTGGGCGGCTTCTGAAATCATAGCCGCCTCATCTAAAACCCCGCTGCCGCCTGAAAAAGCTGTTACAAGGTTTTGCCATTTCTCCGCATCCACCGACGAGAAGGAGTATAGCAGCACAAAAAGCGTTAAAAGCAGAGTAATCATGTCCCCGTATGTGTTCATCCACATTGGGGCACCCTTCTGCTGCGGAGGCTCTCTACGCATTTGCCGCCTCCCTCCTCTCACCCGCCAGACCTGTTTCACCCCTTTTAATAGACTTTGCCACAAAGGAGTTCAGTTTTTCTTCAACAATTTTCGGGTTTTCCCCCGCTTGAATTGACAAAAGTCCTTCCAGTATCAATTCGTTGTAGCTTATTTCATCGTCACTGTTTATTTTCAGCTTGCCCGCTATCGGCAAAAACACAAGGTCCGCAAGGATAATACCGTAAAATGTGGTGATAAGCGCCGTTGCCATGCTCTTGCCCAAAATTTCTGCACTGTCAAGGTTTTTCAGCATGTTTATAAGTCCAATCAGCGTACCTATCATTCCGTATGCGGGCGAGTATTCGCCCATACTTTGGAATATTGCCTGTCCCTTTTGATGGCGCTGTTCCATGAACACAAGCTCTGTTTCCATAATATTTTTTACAAGTTCAGGGTCGGTGCCGTCCACCACCAACATAATTCCTTTTTTTAAAAACGGCTCCTCTATGTCCTCGGCAACCTTGTCCAGTGACAAAAGCCCTTCTCGCCTTGCCATGGTTGCAAGCTCAAGTATTTTTTCTATGGTATGGTTTAAATCGTAGTTGTGCTTTATAAGTGCATTTTTTGCAATCTTGAAAATACCAAAAAACTGTTTTGGGGAATAGTTTACCATTGTTGATGCCAAGGTACCGCCTATAACTATTAAAACCGATGAGGTACTCATATAATCGTTTAAAATGCCGCCGTCCATCACTATTCCCGCAAAAATAAGTATCGTACCTACAATAATTCCAAACAAAGTCGACCAGTCCATTTAATCACTCCCAAGCACCGCCCGATGTTATCTCAGGCGGGTTTGCGTATATTTTTCTCTTAAATTCGATGAGTTTCTCCAAAATCTCGGGCGCACTGTCCGCCACCACAAGTTTTTTTCCCGTTGTCAGGGTAATCACCGTGTCGGGAGTTTCCTCAATGAATTCTATTAAATCGCAGTTTATATACACCGGCCGGCTGTTAAGCCTTTTTACATAAATCATTTATTTCTCCCTTCCCGCTTAAAATGCGGAAATTAACGCTTAAGATTTACAAGTTCTTCCAGCATAGCGTCCGATGTGGTGATTACTCTTGAATTTGCCTGAAAACCCCTCTGGGTTACTATCATTTCGGTAAACTCGTTTGCCAAATCTACGTTTGACATTTCAAGCGACCCCGACCTTACCTTAACCTGTCCGTTATCCTCTGCCGACGAAACTCTCAGCGTGCCCGTGTTTTGCGTTTCACGGTAAAGGTTGCCGCCCACCTTCTCAAGCCCGTTGTTGTTTGAGAAGGTAGCAATCCCAAGTATCGCAATTTCCTGTCTGTCGCCATATTCATCAAGTCCGCTTACTATGCCGTGCAGGTCTATTTCCACTTCGGTGTAACCCGTGGTATTTATCTGCCCTCCGCCCTCGTCAAGCAAATACAGCCCGTTTGGGTTTACAATATTGTCGTCCCCGTCAAAAGTAAAGCTGCCCGCCCTTGTGTAATAATCGGCACTGCCGTCGGTCACCACGAAAAATCCGTCCCCCTCAAGGGCAAGGTCAAGGGCGTTGCCCGTTACCTGATTTGCGGAAGGGGTAAAGTTTGTGTCAATTGACGAAATCCCCACACCCATGCCTATTTGCTGCGGATTTGTGCCGCCCGATACCCCCGTAGAGCTTGATGCCGGCTTTATTGTTTGGCTGTAAATGTCCTGAAAAGTAACCCTTGATGATTTGTATGCCAGAGTGTTTACGTTTGCGATGTTGTTTGAGATAACATCCATTTTGGTTTGATGGTTCTTAATCCCCGAAATTGCCGAAAACATTGACCTAATCATTTAAATTCTCCTCTTCCCGCAGGCTTTTTGACCTGCACTTTTTTATTTTTTTAATTTACAATTAACCCTGCTCGTCTGCTGCGCCTTCCACCTTTTCCTCGGCGACCCTGTCAAAAACCGCCTGTACCGAATCCATAGTTACATATTGGTCACCGATTTTTAAATAGGGAATTCCATTGTTGCTGTAAATCGCCTCAACCGTTCCCGCCGTCAGCTCCGTGCCGCCCGTTTCGCTGTTTGTAACCTTGGCTACCACATCCTTCCCAACAAGACCCACAGCATGGCTCATAGTAAATGAAGTATTTAAATTTGTCATTTGCTCAAGTGATGAAAACTGCGCCATTTGAGATATAAAATCCTTGTCATCCATCGGGTTTAACGGGTCCTGATACTTTAGCTGGGCAACAAGTATTTTTAAAAACTCGTCCTTTCCCAAAGTATCGGATGTGCTTTGCACCTGACTGTTTGGTATTGCGCCGCTTATCTGGTTTACGTTCATAATAATCTCCATTCCGCCGCCCCGTATCGGCATAAATTTTCATGTTACCCTCTAAACTAAATAACTTACCGAGCCGTTTATGTTTACCATGTCGGGCATCCCCTGCCCAAAAGCTTTTTCTAGATTTCGTGCGCCCTTTGGTGCGGGTGCATTGCGGCTTCGCCTGTGGTTATAAGAATTTCTGCCCGCCGCTCCCCCGCCGTCCAAAAAACCTGTGTAAACAATTTCCACATTGTTTAGTTGCACGCCCTCGCTTCTTATGTTTTGACAAATTACCTCGGATATTTCTGTGAGTTTTTTGTCCACCTGAGGGTTTGATGTGGCAATGCTGACCTTCATCCCCCCCTCGTCACGGGCAAGCTTTATTGTGAGTTTTCCTAAAAATTCGGGTTCAAGCTGTACTTCAAATTCCTGATGGCCGTCATCCTCGGTAAAAACAGCGCTTTTAATAATTTTTTGTTCCACCGCTTCGGTAAACTCTGCGGTGTTCTCAAAAGACATGTTTTCAACAGCCCGACTGCCCTCCGCCTGAGGAATAAATAGCATGGCATCCTCCGCATTGTACTGTGCTTTGCCTTCGTCCGGTTTGTACTCTGCTTTTTCATCTTCTAAAGAAACTTTTTTTAAAAGCTGTATTTTAGAGCCTTCTTCCTTTGGGATAATCCCCTCTTTATCCTCTGTCCGAAGAACCGATTTTTCATCTGTGTTTTCTTCTGTTTTGAGGGGCTCGGAAGGTTTTTCTAAGGTTTTTGTTGCTATCACAAAACTGTCTGCCGTTTTTTGCATGGTTTGTATGTCATCCGCAGTACGGCTTCGCTCCTGTTTTGAAAAAACAATTTCATCATCTGCCTTCTCCCGCAAAACAGAGCCACTTTTGACAGGCATATCCTCCGGCATTTCAATCTCCTGCGGACTAAACTCCACGGGGGGTTCCCTCTCTACAGTATTTTGGGGATTTTCCGTAAAAGTCATCTCGGGCAATTCTGAAATAACGGGTTCTTTCACATCCATTTCATCAGCCTGCATTTCTTCCCCTGTCTTTTCCTCAGTCATGCAGTTTTCCGGCAGAAGATGCAAAAAAGGCAACAGCGGCAAGGGAATTTCTTCTTCCTCCGTTATTTTTGCCCCCAACACCTCCCCAAAGCATTCTCCCTCCGTTTGCACACAACCCTCCGGGAGGGGCATAGCAATAATCGGGGCTAACGTTAAATTTAAAATCAAGCTTTCCACTTTCTCACCCCCTGTTGTGTTTTTTAGCTGTATAAATAGCTGTAAGAAACAAAATCGTCAAGTGACTTTTCTTCTTCTGATTTCACCTGCGCCAAATATTCCGTGTACTGCTTTTCCATAAGCGTTTCAAGGGATTTTCTCTTTATTATGGTTTTTGACAGTGCATCCCTTATTTTCTGCCTTTTTTTCTTTTCCTCGTCTATTCGTTCATCAATCTGCTTTTTTGTGATGTTCAGATTTGCTATATATACATTTTGTATTTTCATATCCTCAACACTGCAACATTTAATCTTTAGTGAGTACTCATCCTCAGATGCGGTAATTTTATCTATAACCGCCGCCTTTTCATCCTCCAACACCATTATTCTGCGGTTTGCCGCCGCAAGCTGGTTTTTTTCTTCCTTTTCAAGTGAAATATTAAGGTTAAGCACGGTTTGCAGGGTAAATCGAAACTTTTTCAAAGGTATTCCTCCACTTTAAATTTCGTTTACAAGTTTCATTGTTTCTTCAAAGTCAAACGCCTCGTCTATTCCTTGCCTTAGCATGGAGTTAATTTCCCCTACGGATGTTATCGCATCATCTATTTGAGGGTTTGAGCCTTTTTTGTAAGCGCCGATATTTATAATATCCTCGGCATCCCTGTAAACTGCCATTTTATTTTTTATTATCCCCGCCTTCTCAAAATGTTCCCTGTCCACTATGTCGGGCATAAGCCTGCTGATGCTTGCCAAAATGTCAATTGCGGGATAATGGTTTTTGTTTGCCAACGAACGGGACAGCACTATATGTCCGTCTAAAATGCCCCTTACTGCGTCGGCAATCGGTTCGTTTAGGTCGTCACCCTCCACCAAAACCGTGTACAAGGCTGTGATAGAACCTTTTTCGGAGTTCCCCGTCCTCTCCAATATTTTCGGCAGAAGAGTGAAAACCGAGGGCGTGTATCCCCTTGAAACGGGCGGTTCGCCGACCGACATACCTATTTCCCTTTGCGCCATGGCAAATCTTGTGACCGAGTCCATCAAAAGCAAAACCTTTTTGCCCCTGTCCCTAAAATATTCTGCAATTGCAGTGCCAAGCATGGCGGATTTAAGCCTTACAAGTGCGGACTGGTCGGAAGTGGCTACAACTAAAACCGATTTTTTAAGCCCTTCCTCCTTTAGGTCTTTTTCTATAAAGTCATTAACTTCCCGTCCACGCTCGCCAACCAAAGTGATTACGTTTATATCTGCCGCGGCATTTCGTGCCATCATGCCCAAAAGTGTACTTTTTCCTACGCCGCTACCTGCAAATATTCCCATACGTTGACCTTTCCC
>CAZNYY010000173.1:0-2864 GCA_964577335.1 uncultured Oscillospiraceae bacterium
CACAAAAATATAAACAATAAAACTTACGCACCTTACCGTGGGCGGGTAAGGCGTATAATGGAAGTTATTTCGCATCTCCACCTCGTCCGCAGGCGAAAACTCCGTTCTCCTGCACAAACAAGCAGAATTCATTAAAGGGACTGTATTTTACAACAGCCCCTTTGGCGTCCCGGGCAGGAATTGAACCCGCATCAGTGGAACCGGAATCCACTACCTTATCCATTAGACCACCGAGACATGTTACAACGATATATTGTAACACTAATCATAAAAATTGTCAAATACCAAAATGGTGAATGGCACTAAAAATTTTCGCACTATCCATTATATGGCGTGGGTACAAAATACGCTTTTACATTATCCAAATACGCATCATAAATAACATTTACGGCGCACTGAAAATTAATGGCGGCTATATGGTCGCTGTCGCTTTGAAAATTTAAATTTTCAAGCTTCAACTCATCATTAAAATATAGCTTTATCTTTTTTGTTTTTGTATCAATAACGTACTTCAGTTTGTTTACAGAACCCGAACCAAAGAGGACAGGGCTTATAATTTCACTTGATGCCATATGTGTCCAGTTTGCACTTGAGCGGATTTGGTCAACAACTCCGGAAGTATTGTTAAACAGGCTAAGAACGAACGTCCGTGTTCGGCCTTTGTTGTCTACAAACATGATATCCGCCTCAATAGTAAGCTCTCCCGCAGGGGCATTTTCGCCAAGGGGCAGTGTTTCGCTAAAATATGAGGTGGCTGAGCGAATTTGTGTATTTGAAGAGGAGCCGCCGCCGTTATAATTCGGAAAAAAGATGCATCCGCCCTCAAAACCGGAAATATTCCTTGCAATAAAAACAGGGTGGGTTCCCGTTCCTTGGTTATAAGTAGGTGTTGTCCACAGCAAGTTCATTTTATGTACGGCAGTCCCCGCTTCATAACTATCAAAGCTTTCATTCACCAGCCATTTTCCGCCATTCAATTCAAATTGATTAATCTCAAAGGAACGCCGCTCGGCGTAAGAGCGCATCAGGTTAATACCGTTCCAAACAAACAGTTTTACACTCTGTTCAAAATTAGAAATAGCAATCTCATTTTCGATTGATACCATACTGTTTGCAGGAACAGATTGTATATCATTTATTTTCAAATGCTCCAGTTTTCCATCTGTACCATAGACTGCCGAAATAGTTTGATACAATTTTTCGCTGTTCCCGTTATTTGCAATTTGCATTCTAATTTTAACATTATCTCCCGCCTCTTTTGCGGAGATGGCATGATAATCGGCATTATAAAAGGCGGGCTTTGACATATTTACAATATAATTTTTTAAAGAACTTTCACTTTTTAGCAGACCGCTTGCAAGCAAGCGTGCCATTTCAACTGCGCCATATTCCTGCAAATGAATATTGTCCTCTGAACCGGTCGGATAATTAAAGTATTCTCCGCCCTCAAAAACCATAAACAGCTTTTTGCTGCCTTCTGCTCCGTATTCTTTAATAAGCTGTTCTGCTGCTGTATTTACATCAATACACGGCACCGAATGCTCTTCTGACAGTGATTTTGCAGCATTTACATACTGAAGGAGTGTTCTGTCAGGAGGAAAATTTAATGCAATACCGTTTCTTGCTCTGGTTTCGGTTGAAGTTACCAAAATCGGCATTGCGCCTTTTTCAATTGCACCTTCTAAAAACTGTGCCAAATACCACTTAAAACTGCCGCCCCCCAATTTATCCAAGGGATTGTACACATCACCTTCAGGCTGTGCATAATCCGCACCCTGACTGGGGTCTGAATAGCGGTTATCGTTTGCGGCATCGTTATGCCCGAACTGAATAATTAAATAATCCCCCTCATTTATTTGGGGCAACAGTCTGTCCCAAGAATACTGCAAGCTTGTATTGTTATGGTTGTTATTATAAAAACTTCGGGCAGAGGCACCGCTTACGGCCATATTGTTTACAGCCACACTCTCATCTAAAAGCCTGTCAAACACCTGCCCCCACCCCATTCTTGGGTAATAGCGGGGCATATAGTCGCATGCGGTGGAATCTCCTATAATATGAACCGTCGACTGCTTTTCTCCAAAATCAACACTGCCGGCGGCCTCTAAAGCACTGACGGGCAAAAATGAACCCATAATCAGAATGCATAGCAAAACTACGAAAACTCTTTTAAACATTTAAATACCTCCCTTTTTAAATATACTATCATGGAGGTGTATTAAAATAAAGGGACAATAAGGGTTTAAAAAGGACACATTCCATTTTTCGGCTTAAAAATGGCTCAAAGGTTTGGGTGTGAAGTTCCTCTGACTCTTTTGATTGACAAGAACGGTACAAAAGATTATAATATTAAGGTATATCAAAAATATGTAGGATGTGTTTGTATGAGCTTATACGAAAAGATTATAGGAAAAAAAGAAAAAATATCATTGATAGGATTAGGCTATGTGGGGGTACCAATTGCGGTGTCCTTTGCAAAAAAGGCAAACGTAATAGGCTTTGACATTAACAAGGAGAAGATTGAACTTTACAAGGCGGGGGTTGACCCCACAAAAGAAGTAGGAGACAGGGAGGTCGCAAACAGCGGGGTTGACTTTACAAATGATGAGCGGAGGCTTAAAGAGGCAAAATTTCATATAGTCACTGTTCCCACCCCGGTTAAAGACGACAAAACACCCGACCTTTCACCCGTTCGCTCCGCAAGTAGGATTTTGGGCAGAAACCTATCCCCCGGCTCGATTGTGGTTTACGAATCAACTGTATACCCGGGTGTGACGGAAGAAATTTGTATCCCTATACTTGAAGAAGAATCGGGGCTTAAATGCGGGGTTGATTTTAAGGTTGGATACTCCCCGGAGAGGATA
>CAZNYY010000173.1:2874-5526 GCA_964577335.1 uncultured Oscillospiraceae bacterium
TAGAAACAATTGTAAAAGTTGTGTCGGGTATGGACGAGGAAGCACTTGACACGGTGGCAAAGGTGTATGAAACGGTGATTTCGGCGGGGGTTTACCGTGCGGAAAGTATTCGGGTTGCGGAGGCGGCCAAGGTAATAGAAAACAGCCAGCGTGACATAAATATTGCATTTATGAACGAGCTTTCTATTATTTTCGGCAAAATGGGCATTGATACACATGAGGTTTTGAAAGCGGCGGGTACGAAATGGAACTTTTTGAGGTTTTATCCGGGCTTAGTTGGCGGTCATTGCATAGGGGTTGACCCATATTATCTTACATATAAGGCGGAGCAGATGGGATATCATTCGCAGATTATACTTTCGGGCAGAAAAATTAATGACGGAATGGGAAAGTATGTTACGGAATGTATAATAAAAAAGCTTGCCAATGCCGAGATACCGATTAAAAATGCAAATGTTGCAATTTTAGGTTTTACTTTTAAAGAAAATTGTCCCGATACACGCAACACAAAGGTGTATGATATTGTGAAGGAGCTTGGGGAGTATGGGATATCACCGACGGTGTGTGACCCTGTGGCATCACCTGAGGAGGTTCGTGAAATATACGGAATAGTGCTTAGAACTATTGACGAAATAAGGGATGCGGATGTTGTTATAATTGCCGTCGCGCATAATCAGTTCAAGGAGTTGGGCTTTGAAAGTATTGGCAGACTTTTTAAGGATACCGATAACAAAATAATTGCTGACATAAAAGGTATTTTGGATAAAAAAGAGGCTGGTGACAGGGGCTATATTTACTGGAGATTATAGGGGGCGGTTTAGATGGGGTTTTCGGGCGTTTCTTTTGCTGAAAACAGCAGATTTTTGGTAACGGGCGGTGCGGGGTTTATCGGCTCGGGCATATGCGAGGCTTTGCTCCATATGGGCTTTTATGTAAGATGCCTTGATGACTTTTCGACAGGCAGCCGCAAAAATATTAAGCCTTTTTTGGAAAACAGTAAATTTGAGCTTGTACAGGGAGATATAAGGGAGTTAGAAACCTGTAAAACGGCATGCGAGGATATTGACTATGTGTCCCACCAAGCGGCGTGGGGCAGTGTTCCGAGAAGTATTGAAATGCCCCTTGTATATGAGGAGATAAACATAGGGGGAACCCTTAATATGATGGAAGCGGCAAGGTGTGCGGGCGTTAAGAAATTTGTGTACGCCTCCAGTTCATCCGTTTACGGGGACGAGCCGAGTTTGCCGAAAGTTGAGGGCAGGGAGGGAAACCTTCTTTCGCCTTATGCGCTGACAAAAAGGGTTTGCGAGGAATACGGAAAGCTGTACACAAAGCTTTACGGGCTTGACACCTATGCTCTTAGGTACTTCAATGTTTTCGGAAGGCGGCAAAACCCCGACGGGGCTTATGCGGCGGTGATACCAAGATTTATTAAAGCATTGATGAACAACGAGGCACCCACCATAAACGGGGACGGCAGGCAAAGCCGTGACTTTACTTATATAGACAATGTAATTGAAGCTAATTTAAGGGCGATGAGTGCGGACAGTGCCGCTGCAGGGAGGGCATACAATATTGCATACGGGGGAAGAGAATTTCTGATTGATGTGTACGACATTCTTTGCAGTGCTTTAAACAAGGATATAAAGCCCGTTTTTGCAGGGGAGAGGGCAGGGGACATAAAACACTCTAACGCCGATATAAGCCTTGCAAAAGCCATGCTTGGGTATAACCCGCAATTTAGCTTTGAAAAGGGTATTTTACTTGCAATAGACTGGTACACTGAAAACCTATAAAATATACGGAGAAAAAGTATGAATGAACAATTAAAAGACGATTTAAAATTACGGTATAAATCAATACAAAGCAAAATGGCACAGCAGGGGGCTGATGCGGTTTTGCTTACATCAAATGCAAATATTTTATACACACTCGGTTGTGTTGTAAGCGGATATGCCTATATACCCGCCGAGGGGGAGGCTTTGTTTTTTGTGGTAAGACCGCAGAATATTTCGGGTGTACACTATATCAGAAAACCCGAGAATATACCCCAAATACTTTCCGAGGCGGGGTTCCCTCACCCTAAAAAAATAATGATTGAGGACGAGGGGACAAGCGCCAAAGAATGGTTTCGACTGTCGGCACTTTTTGAGGGGGCGGAGGTTTTGCCTTGCAGCACCCTAATGCGGGAAGTGCGCAGCATTAAAACCCCTTACGAAATAGAGATTATAAGAAGTACCGCAAAAACCCATGCAAATTTGTATTCACAAATACCCTCCCTTTATTCCGGGGGGATGACTGATTTGCAGTTTTCGGCGGAGATAGAAAAACTGTTTCGCATAAATCGGCACATAGGTGTTTTTCGCACATTCGGGTTTCGGATGGAGGCGCATATGGGCACCGTACTCGTAGGGGATAACGCCCTTGCCCCGTCGCCTTTTGATTTTTCGCTTGGAGGGGAGGGGACAGACCCTTCGCAGCCCCTTGGTCCCGCAGGGCGTGTGATAGAGGACGGGATGTCCGTACTGGTTGATATTTCCTATGTAAACCGAGGCTATATAACCGATATGACCAGAACCTTTGCAAGGGGCAAGCTTTCCGACGAGGCTTACAAGGCGCATAACTTATCGGTTGAAATACAAAACCGCATTG
>CAZNYY010000174.1:0-5491 GCA_964577335.1 uncultured Oscillospiraceae bacterium
ATGTGCTTGAGGACGGGTATATGGTTATTAAGGAAGATGCAAAGGGAACCCCCGGGAACACTAATTCAAACACAGAGATATCCTTGTCGCCCAAAAACCCGACAAACCCGGGCAACGCGGGTGGTGACGCAGGAGGCGGAGAACCATCAAGCCCCGTGCCAACCCCAACCCCTGTGCCAACACAAAGCCCGGCGTTTTCAGACATCGCAAATCACTGGGCGCAGTCCGAAATATCAGAGCTTTACAAGGAAGGCATAATAAAGGGAAAAACACAAATACTTTTTGCGCCTGATGATAATATAACCAGGGCAGAGTTTGTGACACTAGCATTGCGTGTCCTTGGCTTTGAAGAAACGGAATATCAAGGCGGCTATAATGATGTAGTAAAAAATGATTGGCACAGCGGATATATACAAACAGCGATTGATTTTGGAATGATAGCAAAGGATGAAATATTCAGACCTAATGATAATATCAGCAGGGAGGAAATGACAAAAATCATTGTTGAGGCCTTGAAGAAACAAAACATTATTGGTTCTTATGAAACAAGCCTTGATGCATATTCCGACAGTGAAGAAATCTCGGATTGGGCAAAGGAATATGTAAAGGCTGCAAGTTATTATGGTTTAGTAAAGGGCATAAACGAAAACGAATTTGCCCCCAAGCAAGTTGCTACCCGCGCACAATCGGCGGTAATAATAAAGAGAATGTTTGATTTAATTCAAGGGCGAAAGACCTATTAGGCAATGATTAAATTTATTAAATGGGGGTTATTGTAATATGAAAAGATTTATAGCTTTTATGTTAAGCTTGCTAATAATCTCGGGGAACATGGCTGTAACCGCAAATAACGACAAATATGAGGATGCAATATTCAGAGTAACAGCACTTGGGTTGTTTCAAGGTTATGAAAATGAGGAAATGGCCCCCGAAAAAAATATTACCCGTGCAGAGTTTGCCTCTATTGCCATAAGATTGATGGGGGTTGACGATACGAATTTAGTTAATAAATCAATATTTGGGGATGTAAGTAATGAGCATTGGGCTTCAGGCAATATATTTTACGCAAACGCACTTGGGCTTGTTGAAGGCTTTAATGACAACACCTTTAGACCGGATGATTACATCACAAACCAAGATGCATTAAAAATTCTTATTTGCGCCATTGGCTATGATTTTTTGGCGCAAGAAGCGGGAGGATATCCCTATGGTTATGCGTATGAAGCAGCAAGGTTGGGGATAAGCAAAGGCGTGCAATTTAATATGGAAAGCTATGCCACCAGGGGGGATATAGCAATATTTGTGGATAATGCGCTTGAAGTTGCACTGATGGAGAAAACCTACGGTAACGAAAATACAGGGTATTCAATAGATGCAAACAACACCTTGTTAAAAAGAATTACAGAGAAGAAATCTATCGTTGAATATGAAGGCGTATTGCTTGAAAATGAATTCACTTCGCTTGTGGGGGGACCTGCATTAAGCAAGGGGCAGGTTAAAATAGATAGCACAATATTCAAAGTGGGGGAAACCGATATTAGCAGTCATCTAGGGCAAAGGGTGAGGGTGTATGCTTTTGAAGACGATGACAATGGTGCGGTTATTCGACATTATAAAGTGCATGAAAAAAGCAATCAAATAACCATTAGTGCCAACAATGTTTTATATATTGATTTTGATAGATTAAAATATGAAAAGGACGGCAAGGAATCGGAACTAAAAATAAGCAAAACGGGTGTTTATTATATATATAATAACAAAGCTGTTCCGAACGAGCAGATAACCATTCAAGATTTAACTATTCATGACGGACAGTATAGGCTTGTTGACTTTTCCAACGACGGTATATATGATATTGTGTTTATTGAGGAGAGGGAAAGTTTTGTAATAAACAGAATAAACCATACAAACAATTCTGTATATTTTGAAAATGATGACCTTTTCAGAGGTCAAAGCGGGCTGAGGTTTACACTAAACGAGGACGATAATTATTATGCCTTTTTTGATAAGGACAACAATGAAAAAACCTTTGACAGCTTGAAGGAAAATATGGTGATAACAATTGTTGCAAGCAAGGATTTATCACATATAACGGTTTATATGGCTGATGAGTATGTTGAGGGTACGGTTACGGAAGTGGATTTTACCAATAATAAAATAATGATAAAAAACACCGGTTACAGTCAAGCAAAAACTATAGACGGAGGAGTAAAATTAGATGTTGCGGTTGGGGATAGTGAAAGATATCTTCTTGACGCTTTCGGAAGAATAGTAAGCATAGATTTTAATTTAGAAAGCGCAGAACAGTATGCTTATGTAATTGATGTGGGCGAGGAGGGAGGTCTCTCCAAGGGACTAAAGGTTAAGGTTGTGGAAAAAGGCGATTCATATAAAGAGGTGGAGCAAAAAGGAAATACGGAATATACATACCATTATTATCAAAACAGCAATGCCAAGATACTTGAAATCGCTGATACGGTTGTTGTTTCTGTGAATGGGGGCAACGCTTCCGTCAGAAAGGTAAACGAAGCAGAACTATTAAACAAAATAATAAAATATTCTTTAAATACTGATGGAAAAATATCGAAAATTGATATCTTTAGTTTGAACAACACAAACACACAATATTTTAACTCGGATATCAAATCATTTGGAGGGTATTTTAACATTGATGGATTTTTAATAGGAAACAGAACCAAGGTAATATGTGTACCAAAGATGGCAGATTCAGAAGAGGACTATTATCAAAAAGTGAAACTGGTAAACGGTTCAAGATATGATATTTGTGCCGTTGATGTTGACAGCAGGACGCAAATTGCAAACGCAGTTGTAATCTATGAAAATATGGATGCTGATTCACTTGCCGGTATTGACTCGAATGCTGATATTTGTGTAGTGGGTAATATATCCCAAGTAATTGTTGACGAGGAATACTATTACAAAATAGAAATATTAAACGGCGCCCAAAAAGAAGAGCATCTTGCAAAGACCGGTGGTATACTCGAAAACCGGATAAGGCAGCTTGAAAGCGGAAGTATTATAAAATATTCCACAGATGCATTTGACATAATTAATAATATTGATATTTTGGCATCTGTAAGTGATTTGGGGCAATACGGCAGGGCAAACAAAAATGCGCCCGATGAAGAGGTGTATGGTGTTGTTTATGATATAAAGATAAACAGACTGTCTAATGGAAAAAATGCCATGATAGATGATATTTCTGTGGTTTTCAACAAAGAGGGTGCGGGCGAAAAAGTGTATTATGAAATTTTGAGAAAAGACGGACCGATAATATATCTGTATGACAGGAAAGAAAAACGTATTACCAACTCAACCACTGATGACATATCGTCGTATATACAAGTTGGCGCCGATGCTTCTGAAATATTTATGCTGGTCAATAATAATGACCCTGAAGTTGTAGTTATAATCAAAAACTAAGGGGGATGTATATTTGAATATCAAAGAGCATGATAAGCTTTTAACAACCGAGAAACTAAAATCGGCTTTGGAAAATGCCCATAAAATAACGCATATAAATGCAATAAAACATCAGGAAAACTTTCCAAAGCCATTTACTGCAAATGGTATATACAGCCTTTCAAACGGAGATGACATTTACTCTGGTTTTTGGACAGGCATTTTGTGGCTTATATATGAGATGTCGGGGGATACAAAGTTAAAATGGATTGCAGAAGGAAATGTTGAAAGGTTTCATAAAAGAATAGAGGAAAAGGCATCAGTTGGCTTTGGTGATATAGGTTTTTTATATTCGCCTTCCTGCGTTGCGGCACATAAACTGGTTCGTAATAAGGTGGCAAAATCCGCTGCTATAATTGCAGCCAATTGCTTGCTGCTGAAGTATGATTCAAGTACTAATGTTATGTTTGCGTGGGAGGACGGGCTTGAGCCTATCCAAAAGAGCATAAAGTCAAGCATATTGTTAAATTTTGCATTGCTGCACTGGGCAAGTAAAGTTACAGGAGAGGAAAGATACCAAGAAATTGCGAATAAATCGGCGATTACTATAAGGGAAAGAAATATTCTGCCCGATGGAAGGGTATATTTCAGCTACTATTATGATAAGGTAACGAAAAAACCTTTGTTTGGTTCTTTTGCAAGCAGTTATTTTGCCGACAAAAGTCTTGTGCTAACCTATAATCCGAGGGCTTCGGCATGGGCAATATACGGCTTGGCAATAAATTATTCGTATACAGGTGAAAAGATTAATTTACATTATTATAAGAAAGTAACCGATTATTTTTTGAAAAGACTTCCCGAGAACTATGTGAGCCGATTTGAATTTGAAAATAGTAAGGAAATAATGTATTATGACACTTCGGCGGCTGTAATCGCAGTTTGCGGAATGTTAGAGATGGCAAGAACCGGGCCAAAAGATGACCCTGATATAAAAAGACATATGGTGTTTGCAAAGAAAATCTTAAATTCGATTATTGATAATTATTCTGTCAGCGCAAGCACCGGTATAGAAACTTTGTTACTTGGCAGTACACATATAACCAGTAAACACATTTATGAAGGCGGCTCAATAATCGGAGATTATTTCTATTTAGAGGCTATCGTAAGGAGCCTTAAAGAATGGGAACCGTACTGGTAGGTATGAATGACATTTTAATGGACTTTGATATTCCTCTTGCATTTGCAATAATCACATAATGTGAGGAATTTCAAATATAAATTGCCTGGAAAGGGCTTAAATATTTATAGGAGGAGGATTTTAAGCATGAAAAGATTTTTTTGCTTGGCAGTCTGTATTGCTATGTTTATGAGCAGTACAATTCAGGGAGTATTAGGAAGCGGTCTTGAAGATGACAATGAAGTCACAATATTAAATCCTATATCTTCAGAAAAGATTAATATGGCGAATGACCTTGACGCAGTTTTAGTGATTGGTTCTGGATTTAGCGAAGTGCGTATATATCTTGATGATGTGTTAAAAGGAACCATATCTGAACCTAACACGACAGGTGTTTATACTTTTACAATCAATAGCGGCCAGTTTAACGAAATAAGGGAGTATAATCTAAAGGTGGAGGCCGATTATACCAATCAAACAAAAACTGCATCCACTGTTTTTTCGGCTATAGCATACAATTCACCTGTTAATTCCATTAGTGCAGACTTTTCCGGCTTTACCGAGGGTATGACTTCTGCAGAATTTTTGGCGGCTTGCGGACTTAGGTATAATACTAACAGTAATGGTGCTTTTTCACCTATCACTATTGATGATGAAAATGGCATTTCAGTTAAGGCATCGATAAATGCAAATGTCACAAGTGGTTTACCTTATTACGAGAAAGTTGATATTTATTTAACAGATGGTGTTTTGAACTATTCCTTTGACATATATCCATCACACGCCCAAAACGGTAGAATGAGGGTATCGTTTATTGCTGATGGTAATATTGCTGCCGGGTCCATGACAATATTAGACTATGACGGAAGAATAGGAGGAAGCAATGTTTTC
>CAZNYY010000175.1:0-5443 GCA_964577335.1 uncultured Oscillospiraceae bacterium
GAGAATTTTCATTAAAAGACACAAGAAATATTGGTATCATGGCGCATATTGATGCCGGGAAAACTACCACCACAGAGCGTATTCTGTTTTACACCGGACGTGTGTATAAAATAGGAGAAACACATGAAGGTGCTGCAACCATGGACTGGATGGAGCAGGAACAGGAGAGGGGGATTACAATAACCTCCGCTGCAACTACTGCCGAGTGGGACGGTCATAGGATTAATGTTATTGATACGCCCGGGCACGTTGACTTTACTGTTGAGGTTGAGCGTTCACTTAGGGTTTTGGACGGTTCTGTGACGGTGTTTTGTGCAAAGGGCGGTGTGGAACCGCAGTCTGAAACAGTATGGCATCAGGCTAATAAATATAATGTTCCCAGAATGGCGTATATTAACAAGATGGCCATCATGGGTGCTGACTTTTTCAATGTTGTGGAGATGATGAAGTACAGGCTAAAATGTAACGCCGTTTCAGTTCAAATTCCGATAGGCGCAGAAGATACCTTCAAAGGCATTGTAGACCTGATTGATATGAAGGCATATGTTTATTATGACGACCTTGGAAAAGACGTAAGGGTTGAAGAAATACCCGAGGAGTTAAAGGAAAAGGCGGAGCAGTGCCGCGCCGAAATGATAGAGGCTGTTGCCGAACAGGATGAGGAGCTTATGCTCAAATATCTTGAGGGCGAGGAGATGAGCGTGGAGGAAATAAAAAATGGAATCCGCTCGGCTACCATTGCAGTTAAAATGATACCTGTTTTGTGCGGAACTTCTTATAAAAACAAGGGTGTTCAAAAGCTGCTGGACGCTGTTGTGGCATATATGCCGTCTCCTATTGACATACCTCCCATTACCGGGATTATACCCGGCACCGAGGAGGAAGGGGTAAGACATTCGGATGATGATGAGCCGTTTTCGGCACTGGCGTTTAAGATTATGACGGACCCGTATGTCGGAAAGCTTTGCTTTTTCAGGGTGTACTCCGGCACAACAAAATCCGGTTCGTATATTTATAATTCCACGAAGGGTAACCGTGAGCGTTTGGGAAGAATACTGCAAATGCACGCAAACCATCGTGAAGATGTTGACACAGTTTATTCCGGCGATATTGCCGCCGCAGTTGGGATTAAAAATACCACCACGGGTGACACACTATGCACGGAGGATGATCCCATTATACTTGAATCGATGGAATTCCCCGAGCCGGTTATAAGGGTTGCTATTGAGCCTAAGACAAAAGCCGGACAAGAGAAAATGGGTATTGCACTGTCCAAGCTTGCGGAGGAGGACCCCACATTTAGGGCATACACCGACGAGGAAACAGGACAGACAATTATAGCGGGCATGGGAGAACTTCATCTTGAAGTTATTGTTGACAGGCTTTTGAGGGAATTTAAGGTTGAAGCAAATGTCGGCAGACCCCAAGTTTCATATAAAGAAACTATTAGAAAATCCGTTAAGGTTGAGCATAAATACGCAAGACAGTCGGGCGGACGCGGACAATACGGTCATGTTTATCTTGAACTTACACCGCTTGAGCCGGGTTCGGGCTACGAATTTGTCAACAAAATCGTTGGCGGTGTTGTTCCGAAGGAATACATTCCTGCGGTTGATGCGGGTGTTAAAAGTGCAATGAGTACGGGTGTTTTGGCGGGCTACAATGTTGTTGACATAAGGGTTACTCTGTATGACGGTTCATATCACGAGGTTGACTCGTCGGAAATGGCGTTTAAAATTGCCGGTTCAATAGCGTTTAAAGATGGCTGCCGCAAAGGTGACCCGGTCTTGAAAGAGCCGATTATGAGCATTGACGTAACTGTTCCCGAGGAATATATGGGTGATGTAATAGGTGATATTAACTCACGCAGGGGACAGATACAGGGCATGGAGGCAAGGGGTGGTGTTCAGGCAATAAAAGCGTTTGTGCCGCTTAGTGAAATGTTTGGTTATGCGACTGACCTGCGCTCGAAAACACAGGGTCGCGGTCAGTATAGTATGTTCCCCAGCCACTATGACGAAGTGCCAAAGAGCATAATGGAAAACATTATCAGCGGCAAGGGTTAATACCATAGGATAAATTTTCATTTAACTATTGCTTTTTAATTAAATTTGTATTAAACTATTAAACAAACCATTTAAAAAAATTATGATGTTGAATAAAGGAGGAAATATTAATGGCAAAAGCAAAATTTGAGAGAAACAAACCCCACGTAAACATTGGAACAATTGGTCACGTTGACCACGGTAAAACTTCTTTGACCGCTGCTATAACAAAGGTTTTGGGTCTTGGCGGACAGGCAAGCTACACAGCGTACGACCAGATAGACAAAGCACCTGAGGAAAAAGAAAGAGGTATTACAATATCCACATCGCACGTTGAGTATGAGACGGATAACCGTCACTATGCTCACGTTGACTGCCCCGGTCACGCTGACTATGTTAAGAACATGATTACCGGTGCGGCACAGATGGACGGTGCTATCCTTGTTGTTTCGGCAGCGGATGGACCCATGCCCCAGACAAGAGAGCATATCCTGCTTTCACGTCAGGTTGGCGTTCCTTATATAGTTGTATTCCTTAACAAAAAAGACCAGGTTGACGATCCTGAGCTTTTAGAGCTTGTTGAAATGGAAATCCGTGAGCTTTTGACAGAGTACGAATTCCCGGGTGATGACACTCCCATAATTGCAGGCAGTGCGCTTGAAGCTTTGGAAAGTGAATCCACCGATATGAACGACCCTGTATATGCTCCCATTCTTGAGCTGATGAAAAATGTTGACAGCTATATCCCGACACCAGAGAGAAAGACCGAACTGCCTTTCCTTATGCCTGTTGAGGACGTATTCTCAATTACAGGACGTGGCACTGTTGCTACAGGTAGGGTTGAGAGAGGTACAATTAAGGTTTCCGATGAAGTTGAAATCGTTGGATTGACAGACGAATCGAGAAAAGTTGTTGTAACCGGCGTAGAAATGTTCCGTAAGCTTCTTGACTATGCGGAAGCAGGCGATAACATCGGTGCTCTTCTCCGTGGTGTTCAGAGAGAAGAAATTCAAAGGGGACAGGTTTTGGCTAAACCTGGTTCAATTAACCCCCATACAAAGTTCTCTGGTCAGGTTTATGTTTTAACCAAGGAAGAGGGCGGGCGTCATACACCGTTCTTTAACAATTACAGACCTCAGTTTTATTTCAGAACAACTGACGTTACAGGTGTTGTTTCCCTTCCTGAGGGCGTTGAAATGTGCATGCCCGGTGACCACGTGGCAATAGAGGTTGAACTTATCACACCCATTGCTATCGAAGAAGGACTTCGTTTTGCTATTCGTGAAGGCGGAAGAACTGTTGGTTCCGGAGTTGTTAATGCAGTAAGCAAATAATTCCATGTAAAATTACAAAGGTCCCTGCCCCATGGCGGGGACCTTTTAAACCTTTTATACATAAGTTGGGGGATAAAGGTATGAAACGACGTGATAAGTATAATTACTATCTTGATATTGCCGAAACGGTGCTTGAGAGGGGGACATGTTTACGGCGAAATTATGGCTCGATAATCGTTAAAAACGATGAAATAATTTCAACGGGTTACTCGGGGGCACCTCGCGGCAGGGCAAACTGTATTGATTTGGGGTATTGCCGCAGAGAGCAAATGCAAATCCCAAGGGGAGAGCGGTATGAAATGTGCCGCAGCGTCCATTCGGAGGCGAATGCCATAATAAGTGCCTCACGCAGGGATATGATGGGTGCAACCCTATATCTTGTGGGTGTTGACGCAAGGACTGGGGAACTTGTACATGATGCGTCAAGCTGTGCCATGTGCAAGCGTCTTATAATAAATGCGGGCATTGAAAAGGTGGCTATAAGAATAACCAAGAATGAGTATAAGATAATAGAGGTTGAAGAGTGGATAAATAATGATGACTCTTTAGGTGACACCACAGGCTACTGACGCCAGTAAACAAATGATTACTTTACCCTGGCTTACATATAGGATAATACTTCCTTTATCGTCCGCACTGATTAATACTTCTGCTTCACTTGCAATTTTTAATTGATATCCCGGAGCTTCGGGATAATCTTTGTTTTTGTAATGCATTTATTATACCAAAAAAGCCGCTACCCGAGAGGGTGTGCGGCCTTTTTTACGGGGCTGTTAGCCCCTTTTGGTGGGGGTTTGGTTATTTCATGCTGTTTTCTACCTGCTGAATCATTTTCTTAACCATCTGACCGCCAACGGAACCAGCCTCTTTAGAGGTCAAATCGCCGTTATAGCCCTGCTTTAAATTAACGCCCACTTCACCTGCAGCTTCCATCTTGAATTTATCAAGAGCCGCACGTGCCTCGGGTACAAGTTGTCTATTATTTCTGCTTGCCATTTTCATTTCAACTCCTTAAAAAATTTTTTAATTTGCCGGTGCAGTACTTATTTTGTTCCATAGCAAAATTTATATACAGGAAATTTTTTTAGTTTTTTAAAAATTATATGCAGAGGTTTGTGTAAATAAATATTGCTCAAATAATACAACCGCACCTCAATAAATATACTTCCCAAAAACTTTTCTTTCATACATTTATAAGTTTTTAGCGAAAAAAATATTTAAAATGCGGATGTATTCGGAAGAGAAAACGGCAGTTCATGCAATTTCCAACGTCGTGTAACAGGATTTTTTTCTTTCGGAACGTAATCTACAAAGCAAACAGCCTCAGCGGCATAAAGAAAAGCAACACCTCGGCGTGTATTCTTCGGCGGTGCGGTTTTTGGGTTAATCGAAAGCCATTTTACGATTTTTGCCACATTTTCATCTTGTTTTTTTAGACATGGCGGTATGCGCCCTTCTGAATTTGTGGAAAGACGGTCACGCACAAGAAAATCCCGCAGTATTTCACTGTCCACATTCTGCAGAGATGCACAATACTTTTGAAAGAGAGATGTATAATCATCCAGAGAAATTCCCCGTCCGCCTCCGTTTTTACAGATGAATTTGCCAAGTACGCTATAAAATTCAAAGGGAGTAAGACCACTTTCATCAAGCACATAATCCGCCGTCAAACGAAAACGCCCGCTGTTGTACACCCTATCCACTGCATCTGCCGTATAGTGCAGCAAATCAAGCTCTCCGGCGGAAAGCCATGGAGTTGTTAGCACTTCATAGGGTGGGTTTTTATCAAATTCACAGGGATAATCCTGCGGATAGTTTCTCATGGCACTGCCGTGCAGCAGTTTTAAAAACCCCAACTGCAACATTTGCGCCCCAAGTGCATACCCTTTGTTAAAACCCTCGGCAAATGTTTCCAAATTTTCATGGGGCAGTCCTGCAATTAGGTCAATATGAATATGCATATTTTCCATAGACACAAGGCGTTTTATATTCGACTGCAAAACAGCGGTGTTTGTTTTACGGTTGACAGCCTCCAAGGTTTTCTCACAAAAGGACTGTATACCG
>CAZNYY010000176.1:0-5431 GCA_964577335.1 uncultured Oscillospiraceae bacterium
TCCCAAACAAAGCCGCCGATAAGCCTTGGCTCTGCCCCGATAAGTTCCCAATATTCTTTCATATTCCCCACACTGTTTCCCATGGCATGGGCATATTCCTCCAGCAAAACGGGGCGTCCGCTCGGCTCCTGTGCCAAATAGTCTTTAATTTGGCTTATGTTTGTGTAGTGCATGGACACAATGTCCACCACAGGTGCGGTGAGTGCATGATAATAGCTGATGGGGCGGGTGTCGTCCAAAGCCCGAACATAATCCGCCATGGCATCAATATTCGGGCCGTATCCCGACTCATTCCCAAGCGACCATGCAACAATGCAGGGGTGATTTTTGTTTCTGCAAACCATCCTTGCGGCACGGTCAACATATGCTTTTTTCCATACGGGTTCACTTGAGAGGCTTCCCTGCATACCGTGGCACTCCAAATCCGCCTCGTCAAAAACATAAAGCCCGTACTGGCTGCACAGTTCATACCATCTGGTGTGGTTTGGGTAATGTGAGTTTCTTACGGCATTTATATGGTGTTCTTTCATCAGCCTAATATCAGTCAGCATACTTTCCTCGGAAACAGTTCTTCCTGTTTTAGGGTCAAACTCATGCCTGTTAACGCCTTTTAGCAAAACAGACTTGCCGTTAACCATAAATTGCCCGTCTTTAATTTCTATTTTCCGAACGCCTATTTTTGTGCCGAACCACTCGGTTTTGCCGTCACATTCAAGGCACATCACCAAGGTATAAAGATACGGTTGCTCGTCCGACCATAGTTTGGGGTCGGATAGGTGTATTGCACAGTCGACAGTTCCTTTGGAAACGGTTTTCTCCGCCGCCCCGACCTGATTTTCGTCTTTATCCAGCAAAAAAGCCTTCCAAACCGTGTTTTCAGGCACGTCCATCTCCGCCAGAATACGTATTTCTGCAGTTTTATAATCATTTTCAATATCCGTACGCACAAAATAATCGTTTATTTTCTGCTCGTCATATGCCACCAAATAAACATCACGAAAAATGCCACTAAGCCACCACATATCCTGGTCCTCAATATAAGTGGCATCGCTCCACCGCATAACCTGTACGCAAACCAAGTTATCCCCATCGTGAACATATTCCGTAACGTCAAATTCCGCAGGGTTTCTGCTGCCCTTGCTAAAGCCTGCGAGGGTTCCGTTAATCCACAAGTAGAAAGCACAATCAACACCCTCAAAAACCAGATGTGTCCTTCGCCCGTCCCATGAGGAGGGCAATCCAAAGGTGTAACGGTAGCAGCCCGTGGGGTTATCCTCGGGCACAAAGGGCGGGCGAGGGGAAAAGGGGTATTGAATATTGGTATATATGGGTATGTCAAACCCCTGCAATTGCCAGTGCCCCGGCACATTTATTTTTGCCCACTCGGCGGTATCATAATCTGTTTGGTAAAACTTTGGCACTTCGTTCGGGGATGAAAACAGCTTAAAATCCCAAACGCCGTTTAAAAGTTTTAGATATGGTGAGGCATAGCGCACACAGGTTTTCGCCTCCTCAAAACCGGAATAAGGTATGAAAGCAGCCCTGGCAGGCAGCTTTCCCCATCCGATATTTTCGGGGTTTTCCCAGTCATCAGCTGCAATCTTTTCCAGTGGTTTTTCGTTTTTTAAAACGGGTGAAAAGGCTTTGCCGCTGACATCCTCCCAGTCAAGATTATTATTTTGTTTTTTTGTCATTATCCTACACTCCTGATATTTTTAATATTAAGCTATAAAAGTCCTGCGGCGCAGGACTTTTATAAGTACATGGAACTTATATGAACTTTTATTCTAAACCGCCCAGAACATTTTGCACAAAAACATCTACAATCTCCTCATCAAACTGCTTGCCCGCACCCCTTAAAAGCTGTTCGCAAGCCTCATTATGCACCATAATCTCCCGTCCGGGCTGCCATGTAGTCATTGCATCATACGCTTCCGCCACTGACACAATTTTTGACTGCAACGGAATTTCGTGCCCCTTTAGTTGGCGGGGATAGCCCGAGCCGTCCATAAATTCGTGGTGGCACAAAACATAATCCGCAAGGTTTGCATATATACTAACCGAGCGCAGTATCTGATACCCTATTTCAGCATGCCTTTGCATTTTTGCGGTTTCCGCATCTGTCAGGGGTTCTTTTTTATTAAGAATATAATCACTTACTGAAATTTTGCCTATATCATGCAAAAGTCCCAACAGGCGAAGCTCGTCCACAGCATCCTTATCCATACCCATTACAGTGCCTATTGCCCCGCAATACCGGCTGACATTTTCCGAGTGCCTTTTTATATGCTCACTTTTTTTGTTAAGCCGGCTTTGTATCAAAAGAATGGTTTTACTTTTCATTTCCTTTGATTCCACAAGCTTATTGTGATACATATTCGTCTCCGCATTTCTGTACACCCGGTCCATGTGTTCATGAATATTAGTTTTGGTATGCAACCCAAAGGAAGCTGACAAAATTATTTCGTCGGAGCGGCGTGTATCCAAAACCTTTTTTATATCAGCTATAATTTCTTCCGCACGGGCAGTGCCGGTATTTTTCAAAAGCATAACAAATTCGTCCCCCCCTATGCGGGCAAGCACATCCTCGGGTCGAAAATATTGTTTTAATATATTTGAAAATGTCTTTAAAAGCACGTCCCCCGCACCGTGTCCAAACGCATCATTTGTTAGTTTCAAGCCATTTACATCCGCCATAACAACCGTAATGGGAAGGTTTTCATCCCTGTCCATCCTCACAAACTCCTCGTCAAAAAACCTGCGGTTATAAAGTCCTGTCAACTGGTCATGATAACTTAAATACGCCACTTCCTCCTGTGCCTTTTTCCTGTTGTCTATACTCCTGCTCGAGCCGATAAGCTCTATCTCCCCGGCGGAGTTATACCGAAAGTTGACGGAGCTTTCCGTCCATATATATTTGCCCTTACTATTTTTCTGCATAATTTCAATAACAAGGGAGTGGTGCTTTTCGGGGTTCTTTGAAAACTTTTTCACGCTTTCCAAGAGCGTTTTTTTGGTTTGGTCATATGTCGTGTCAGAAATAACGTCACGAAGGTTGAGTTTTGCCGCGTCCTCCGCCTTATATCCGAGCAGATAATACGATGACGGACTGAGATAAACAATCTCCTTCCGGGTTAAATTGTAAATCCAAATCATGTCCGACGAGTTTTCCGCAAGCATACGGAATTTTTCTTCACTTTTATACAAATAGTCAAGTGCCTTTTTTCTGATACTGATGTCATTTAAAAAGTACAGGCAAGCCCCGCTCTCACTCCACAAAATTTCAATGCCCTTGCTTTCAACCCAGCCTATTTCACCGCTTTTTTTAATAATGCGGATTGCCGGCTGCATTTTCTTATCAGGTTGGTTTTCAGACGAATAGGGAACAAGCATATCATGGTCATCCGGATGAAAAACATCAAGAAAGTCCATCTTTTTCAATTCATCCTCTGTGTATCCCGTAAGCACAAGAAACATGGGGTTGGAAAGCATTATTTTGGCATCCTGAACTAAAACTATCGCCTCCGCTGCATTTTCAAAAAGCTGACGGTATTCCCCTTCGGATTTTTGCAGTTGACGGACAGCATGACTTAGTGCCTCTGTCATTTGATTAAAGGAATCGGCAAGTTCGCCCAAAAAGTCCACTCTTTGGGTGAAATCACCTTCAGCGACAGCCTTTGCCTGCCATGTAAGATGCCTAAGCGCTGCTTGAAAACTTTTAACAATACCCGTGAAATGACCCTTGCCCGAAACAGTAAAGTCCAACTCCCCTCGGGACATGGCTTCAAATGCGGACCGAATATCGTACAGCACTTCAAATGCCTCCGCAAGTTCAGGGTCATCTGCAAACTCCTCCCCGGGGGGCACCGTATTCATTTCCAAAAGCAGGTTATGCAGAGCCTTTTTTATAACATCAATCCGTTCATTCATAGAGGAACTCCTAAAATTTATCGTACTACCTTTGCATGAAAACGACAGACTCTGTCCCCCGTACACCAACAGTCAACTTCTTTAACGAAAAAGGGTGTTCCTAAAAACGATTCCAAAAGTCCGGATATAAATCCTTCGTCGTACTTGCATATTTCGATATCCTGTTCAGGCATACCCGAGCAATCCAAATCCTCCGACACGGTGAGAACGATCTCTCCCTTTTCAAGGTCCGCCTTCTCAACCCTTAAAATACCTATTCCGTATTCCTTCAGCGCACGCTGAAGTTCCCTTATATATTCGTTAATGTCCGCCGAAGGGCAAAGCACATTTTTATAAAAAAACGTACCCGCCAGTTTGCCCGCCTCATAAAACATTTCATCGGTTTTATCGGCTCCCAAAACCTGTTCAAATACATCTCTAAAAGTAAACTGCATAAGCCTGTACACCTCCACAGGCACTTTGTTTCCAAGATTAGGTCTTCCAATTTCCATGTTCCCCAAAAGTCCCCAATGAAATTCATATTTTCTGTTTTCACTCATTCCCCAAATCCCCCCAATTAAATAATCTATTACATAGTATCTCAATCCAAATTCTAACAATGTTATCATACCGTCTTTCAAATGTTTTGTCAATACATTTACCCGTTAATTCAGAATACTCAAGCCCTCCTGCTGTGAGTGCGTTTTTCGGTATTTCAGCGGAGATACCCCCGCCGCCGCCTTAAATGCCTTACAAAAATGGTTGCTGGAGTTGTATCCTATTTTCATTGCAATATCAGTTAAATTTAAATCGGAATTCATGAGCAGTTCCACTGCGTTTTTCATACGCACACGGTTTAAATATTCCGAATAATTCATCCCGATAATTCTTTTAAAACTTCGGCTTAAATACGAAGGATTTATGTAAAACTTTTTTGCCAGCGCATCCAAATTTATATCCCCCGCATAGTTTTCATCAATATAATGCACTATTTCCAGCATATTACATAGTTTAGGGTCGGCAGAGGTTTTTGCCTGTCCGAATTTCTCGGCATGTCTGTCCAAAAGAATTAAAACCTGAACAAGCAGGGATTTAATCATCAAAACATCCGCACCCTCCTCGTATTCCTTTAAAATCTGTTCTAAAATCTCTCGTATTTTATAGGTGTGGCGCTTATCCACACGCATTAGTCTGCTTTGAAAACCTCCCAAAAGTCCCGGGCGCATTTTTAAAAATTCTCCTATAAAGCTGTCGGTTAAATATATCAATATCCGCCTGTAATCGCTTTCAGGGTATGCGGTTATTTTGTGAATGGTGCGGGGCGGAATAAACAAAACATCGTCCTTTTCCAAGTAGTGGATTTCCCCGTTTGCAAAATATGTGATTCTGCCGTGCAAAAGAAAATAAAGCTCATAGCAATTGTGAATGTGGGCGCTTCGGATAACCCCCCGACGGTCCCTCCTGTTTCGCTCAACAAAAAAATCTCCATCAATTCCAAATCTTAAATCCAACGCAGCCTTCC
>CAZNYY010000177.1:0-5423 GCA_964577335.1 uncultured Oscillospiraceae bacterium
CAGCAAAGCGCGGCGGGATAAAATAACCCTTTTTATTCAGACGCTAAAGGCGCAGGACAAGGCCCTGACCGAATTTGACGAGGGCCTGTGGAATGCCATAATCGACCATGGAGAAGTATCACCCGGCAAAATAGTGTTCACGCTAAGAGACGGCACAGAATACACAAGCGAAATATAACCTGCGAGATAACCATAAGCCTTGGTATTACTGGGTTTTAGTCCATTATCATTGCGTTGATTTTTTTGTGTTTTTGCGGCATAATGGTGTTAGAGCAAGGGGGAAACACCCCGAGCAAATATAAAGGAGGATTTTCTAAAATGGAAACATTAAACATTAAACGGTATGAAGAACACACAGTAGTGCTAATTCAAGGTGTGGATTTTGAAGAAAAAGATTTACAACCTGATCGGATATTTAGAGGACAGCTCATCCCAGCTGATACATTAACAACACTCGCCAAAAGAAACGGCTTTGACGAATGGTCATGGTCAGGGAACCTCGAAACACACGCCGACAGGAAAACAGTCAAAGTTAAATTCAGAAAATATATTTAATACTAAGCCACCAAGCAAGACCACCCTGCAGGAGTGGGGCCTTGCTCTCTTGAATAGAAAAATGTAACCGCCGAAAAGGGCGGCTTTTTTAATATCGTTATAAATTTTAAAGTTGATTTTCTTATGTGCTATAATGTATAATAAGGGTAATTATGAGGAGGTGAATACGCTTGGAAGGTTTTACTTTTATCGACCTTTTTGCAGGAATAGGTGGTATTCGTTTGGGTTTTGAATCCATTGATGGGAAATGTGTATTTACCAGTGAATGGAATGACTGGTCAAAGAATACATATCAGGCCAATTTCGGCGACGATGAATTGTTCATAGGTGACATTGTCCCTTTTCCTGCTGAAGATGTCCCTGACCATGATGTGTTATTGGCGGGATTTCCTTGCCAACCTTTTTCGATTGCGGGCATTTCAAAGAAAAATGCACTTGGAAGACCTCACGGATTTGAATGTACAACGCAGGGTACTCTGTTTTTTGATGTTGCCAGAATTATTGCTGCAAAAAAACCAAAAGCCTTTATGCTTGAAAATGTTAAAAACCTTCTTTCTCATAATAAGGGGCAAACGTTTGAAGTCATTAAGCAGACACTTGAAACCGAATTAGGCTATCAAGTCTTTTGGAAAGTGATTGATGGGCAGGCATGGGTTCCGCAACATAGAGAACGTATTATCATAGTCGGCTTTCGGGAAAAAACTGATTTTTCATGGGATAATCTTGTTGTTCCTGATACGCGCCCGATATTATCAAGTATTCTGCACCCGGAAGACGGTTCTGAACCTGCAGAACGTCCATATACAACAGGTTCTAAGGGAAAAGTACACGGAAAGTATACTTTGACCGACCATTTGTGGAAATACCTTCAGGATTACGCAGCCAAGCATAAAGCAAAAGGTAATGGTTTTGGTTTTGGTCTTGTGACAAGAGACGATGTTGCGCGTACTCTTTCAGCACGATATTATAAAGATGGTTCAGAAATTCTTGTTTCAAGAGGTGCCAGAAAAAATCCTCGAAGACTAACCCCGCGAGAGTGTGCCCGCCTGATGGGATTTGACGATACTTACAAAATTGTTGTTTCAGACACGCAGGCTTATCAGCAGTTTGGCAATTCAGTTGTTGTACCTGTGATTAAAGCTGTGGCGAAAGTCATGGAGCCATACATTAAAAGCGATGAAAAATCGGCGGTGTCATCAATTAAACACCAAGAGGTGGTGAATCTGTGAAACAAGGCTATCTTTCACAATATTTTAAGGGTATCGTAGCAAAAGTATTAAGTGCAGTCGAAGCTGATACAGCAACAAGTAACCAGCATGAATATAACGGTGTTGCACAACTGAAAGAAATCTTTGGAACAAGTAAAAAGACCTTTCCTGCGCAGTTTATATATTTGGATGACAGTGATGACGCACCTGTTAAAGATAACGGATTTCTTACTTGGTATGACGCACGCGAGGCACATCCGACGCGTACAGAATACAGGATGTATTTTCCGACAACTGCAGTGTCAGTTTGCGCATCAGCAGGCGATGAACTATTTATTGGGTTAAGGTCGGATGATACAGTTCTTGTGATAGTTGCCGAGGACAATTCAACAATTTGCAGTCAGTTACTTTGGCTGTTTGGCATTGAAGAATCACAAAAATTTTCTGTCCGTGGCGAATTGAACAGTGAGCAGGACAGGTTAGCTTTTTCATCAAGGTTAATACTTGAATATCTTGACATTCATGTTGAGGAAAGTGAAGATTCTTACCTTGATGAAATGCTGAGACTGTTTGGAGGCAGATTTCCTACTACCAGTAAATTTTCTTCTTATGCCAGACAAACATTGGTTGACCTGCATCCTGAAGACAATCCAGATATTGTACTAATGGGATGGATGGAAAGAGAAGAATTGCTGTTTCGCACCCTTGAAAAACACATTGTGTCTGAACGCTTGACAAAAGGGTTTGATGGAGATGTAGACGATTTTTTCAAGTTTTCGCTTTCGGCTCAAAACCGGCGAAAGAGCAGATCAGACCAAGCGTTGGAGAACCATGTTGAGCAACTATTAATTTGTCGGGGAATCAAATATGACCGCACAAAAGTGACAGAAAACAAAGCAAAACCTGACTTTATTTTCCCAGGCATTAAATAATATCACGATCCTGCTTTTGATACTGAATTACTTACAATGTTGGGAGTAAAGAGTACCTGTAAAGACAGATGGAGACAGGTTTTATCTGAGGCAGACAGGGTAAAAAACAAGCATCTTCTTACCCTTGAAGCTGCTATCAGTACAAATCAAACCAGAGAAATGGAATACAATAATTTACAGTTGGTGATACCAGAAGCAATCCACAATACATATTCTGAGATGCAGCAAAAGCGTTTGATAAACGTAACGGAGTTTCTTGAAATAATACAGTTTCGGCAACGAGCTGTTTCGTGGCATTAGTTCAATATGGATATTAAATCAAAAGATGCACGTAGTTTAAATATGTCTAATATTAGGTCTAAAAACACGAAGCCAGAAATTTTTATTCGCTCTGAATTGCATAAACAAGGACTTCGTTTTTATGTAAATAGCAAGCTGGTAGAAGGTCATCCTGATATATATTTTTCTAAGAAAAAAGTTGCTGTTTTTATTAATGGATGTTATTGGCATAGACATGAAAATTGCAAGTTGGCTTACAGTCCAAAATCAAATACAGCGTTTTGGCTTGCTAAATTTGATGCAAATAAAAAGCGTGACATTATTGTTGCTGAAAAACTAAGATGTTCTGGTATTCGTGTACTCATCATTTGGGAATGTACTGTAAAAAAAATGATGAGAGATGATGTTGACTGCAAAAATTGTTTGACAAGGATAAATGATTTCATTTTATCAGATGATGTGTTTCTTGAAATTTGATAAATGGAATGGTAGCTTTGAGCCGTTTCAAATGGGTCTTCTTTTATCAAAAAAGCAATAAAAGCGTTGAAAACCACATGCATAATTTTATTTATTTAACTCTTAATAATGACTTATCAGGGTTTTTTACCCTCATATTGAGGGGGGGGTACTTTTTCGCAAATATCCACCTTTTGCAACAAGGGGGGTGCTTTTTAACACAAAAATCCCCGTCTATAAAACAGGGGGGGTACTACCCTGAAACAACGGCTTTTTTATTCGCGAAATTGTATCAATTAAGAGGTCATAACACACATTTTTTGTCGAAAGAAGTCGATTGCTGTTGCAGTTGGCTTCTTTTGTTTTGCGTATTATTATTTGGTTTATGGATCCCCCAATGGTTGTGATGTGGGAAGTTTATTCTGTGTTTAAATAGATAGGCAAAACGAAAACACATAAAGAGAGCAGATAAGGTCAAGCGGGATAAAATCAATTTATATTATCCTGAACAAGGTTTTGAAATACAGCGGTCTGTGGCTCGAAAAGCATTGTCTGATTATGGATATGTTTGCGCCTGGAATTTATTTTAGTAGCGCGCCTGACACTATCTACACGGAATTATGGCTCCCTGCCAATAAGGTACAATGATGAGATTACGGTTTAAACTAAAATTAGTGCATCTTTTTTAACCTAACTTTCCACATTTTTTGTCGAAAGAATTCGATTACTGTTGCAGTCGGCTTTTTTTGTTTTATATGGCAGTACATTGCCATTTTATAAGAAATACGATCGATAATGTCGAGGATTCTATCATGGTAAAAATGCTGTTTGGGAGGGCGCTTTGAAACCTCCCCTCAGCGGAGCAAAACTATAAAGAGCGAAGTATACTTCGCTCTTTATAGGCGTGTATTAAAGCAATCTATTCACCGCTATCTCTTCGGTTATCCGCTTACAAATCCCGATATCAAAGATTTTTCCGTACCCTCCTGAACACAAAAAACTACAGCTTCGTAATTGTCACGGAGGCTTTTGCATACATCGCAAACTTTGTGCGGTATACAAATGCGTTAAAACCTCCGAGATGGATGGATTGAAACGCACCCGGCGTGACCGGAAAATTACTTGAAGCCGTAAAGCCCACAATATAAACGCTGCCGTCCGCACCGATGTCAATGCCGTAGCCGCCGCTGTCACCGTCCCCGCCTATATAGTTGGAAACGAGAAAAGAGGTCCCGTCTTCCGATACAATCGTGAGGAAAGCGGCGCCATAACCTTGCAGGGCGGTAGGCTTTACCCAGGGGGTTGTTGGGAAGTTGGATGAAAATGTGTTACCGGTTACGCATGCGCGGTTGCCGGAAGTCAGCGCTATTCCATATCCATCATCTCTATCACTGCCGCCTAGATAGGAACTGTAAGCCATCGCGGAGCCATCGGCCGACAGTTTAAACACAAAAGCATCCCGGGAATCGCCGCCAAAAGTGCTTTGTGCTACTCCGGATGTAACCGGGAAATCGGCGGAAGAAGTGAAGCCTGTTACATAGGCGTTTCCTTGCTCGTCTATGCAGATACCGCGACCTATATCGTGGTCACTGCCGCCCACGAAGGTGGAATAAACGAGAGTGGAACCGTCCGGTGAAAGTTTTGTTACAATCACATTTTGCTCGCCCTTCAAGGTTGTCTGAAACGCACCGGGCGTTATTGGAAAATCTGCGTCGCTTGTGGTACCCGTGGTATATATGCTGCCCGCCGCGTCGATTGCAATTCCTTGAATTTCTGTGAAGCGATTGCCAAGATACGTGGAATAAATAAGCGCCGTGCCGTCTGGAGAGAACTTTGAGATAAATCCGGCAACAATGCCCAATGCACTGCTGATAGACTGCTGAAACGCCCCCGGTGTAACAGGGAAATACAACGATGACGTACTTCCGGCCACATAAGCAAAGCCATCCGCGTCCACTCGGATAGAATAAGCCTCTGCGGATCCGCCGCCAAG
>CAZNYY010000178.1:0-5414 GCA_964577335.1 uncultured Oscillospiraceae bacterium
GTAACCTTCCGTCTTGTAATCAATCGGATACGCCAAGCGGCGGCGACCCCAGACATCCACGCTTTCAATCTCCCCTGCCGAAGCTATAAGCGATGTAAACTTTTCCTGCAAAGCCGTGATATCTTCTTCTGAAAGAGTGGTATCCAAAACCATAATGGTTTCGTACTTATTTGCCACTAAAAACACCTCCTTTTGGACTATGGCCCTTATAAAAATAAGAGCAAGGATAAGGGTTCGTTTGATAATTTTTGACAATTACACTTAAATTGTTAAACTCACCCCAACACATTATAATAAATAAACCTGATTTTGTCAACAAAAATTATTATAAGATTTAAAAGCCCTACAGTGACTGGCGAATATAACCCTCGGGTATTTCAAACAAGCTTCGGGGCACTGTCTTCGAAAACTCAAAAACCTCCGCAAAAAAGGTTTCGTTTCCGTCTTTGAAGGTTTTTATGTATTTGAGGGTTCCTTTGTCAAAATAATACTTGTCATAATTATTCTCGCCCATTTTGTACCTTTCGTATCTCAGTATTTGACCGTTTACTTCCTCCTCGCCCTCCTCAAGGAACTTTTCATCAACATCACTTTGGCTTTTAACATCAATCACGGTAAGATTATCACGCATTGTATCCCCTACGGTGGCGGTCAGTATCGCCTTTTGGGTGTGCATAATACTGTAGAAAGAATCTCCCTCTATGACCTGTGTTATATCGCCTGATTTAACGCTTATTTTGCCATCATCCGTGGCAAATTCGACTATATCGTCCCCGTTATTTTCTTTATATTTTAAATAATAGCCGCCTTTCGAGATAATCTCAGCATACGCCGCAAAAAGCCGTGTACCCGGCTGGTTTTCCTCGGGAGAGGGGGGCACAAAATTGTTTTCTGACGGGGTTGCCTCGACAGGCTTTGGTGTTTCTGAAGGCTCACTTCCCTGCTCGGCCACCGGCGGGACTGCATCATCAGTCTCCTCAACCTTTTTTCCGCATGCAGCAAGAGAGAACAGCAAACCCACAACCAAAACAATTATAAGAAACCTTTTCATATTATTTTCCACAGCCTTTCTGCCCACAAATCGTAATAAAAACACTTATATCCTTGCCCATGGGCAGACAAGGCGTATAGTGGAAATTACTACTTTATAAGTTGTAATTTCCGAGTTTCATAAAAGTTTACCCAAATCCCCCCAAGATTGGAGGGCAGGGGGGTTGATGTTTACAAAGTAAACTTTTTTATCTGACTCCTTACAAAGAGTCCGTTATAATATTTAATTTTAACATATATATCCACAAAAATCAACCATTTGCCGAATAATACCTGCCCGCATGCTCGTTTGCCTTACCTTTTATGCAAAGCATAGTCAAAACCGCATTTAGCTTTGATATTTCCATCTTGCATTTCGTGCAAATTTCGTCTATATGTATAGGTTTTTCCCCTATGTGCCTTAAAACCTTTTCCTCGTCAGGCGCGCATTTGATGGTATTATATGAAGGTGCGGGTGGCTCGGCAACTCTCAAAACCTCCATTTCCTTTGTGTCCTCGGGCAGAAAATATTCCGGATATCTTTTAATATATTCCTCAATAATCTCCCCCGCATCACACAAGAGCATTGCCCCGTCCTGAATAAGCCTGTTTGAGCCGCCCGATTTTGGGTTTGAAATATTTCCGGGCAAAGCGAACACATCCCTCCCCTGTTCGGCTGCATATCTTGCGGTTATAAGCGCCCCGCTTCTTTCTCCCGCTTCAATTACTGCAACACCCATACACATACCACTTAAAATCCTGTTCCTTTGAGGGAAGTTTGAGCCGTACGGAGGTGTGCCCAGTCTAAACTCGCTTATCAATGCACCGTTTTTTACAATTTCGTTTTTAAGCTCACGGTTTGCGGCAGGGTAATCAACATCAAGACCGCAACCCATCACGCCCACGGTTTTCCCCCCGGCCCTAAGCGCACCTCTGTGGGCGGCGGAGTCAATCCCAAGCGCCACTCCGCTAACAATCAGCATTCCCGCCAAAGTAAGTTCCTGCGAAACACCAAGAGCCGAGCTCATACCGTACACCGTGCTGTGCCTTGTTCCCACAATGCAAAATGATGCACGATTTTTAAGCACCCCTGCATCCCCCTTGCCGTAAAGCACAAGGGGAGGGTCGGGAATGTTCAAAAGCGATGCGGGATATAGCGAATTTGTCCACGGCAGCATCCATATTCCAAGCCTTTTTGCTTTTTCTACTTCTTTGCCGGCAACTTTAAGGCTTTTGTCCATAAGAATTCTGACATCTTCTTCGTTTAAGAACCCCGCCTCAAAATAACTGCGTGCATTCGCATCATAAACTCCTTTTGCATCTCCGAAAATCTCCAAAAGGCGCCGCATCTTCATATATGCAATTTTCTCTTTTAAGGTAAGCCAAAGAATATAAATAATATCCACTAACATACACCTCTTCATAAAGATTACTATAACATCAGCCTTTTGTAAAGACTTTTAGCGACTTTTTTAGCCTTTTGCTCTTAAAAACAGAACTTTTTTTTGCCGCAGTTCGAGCGACTTCGCAACTTGGCTGTTATATTATAGCCTGTGGAGGTGTTTAATTTGCAAAACTCACAAAACCGGAGACGGATGTGTATAATTTCCCCTCCCATTGTCTGCCACAAACCCGAGGAAATTATAAAGGAAGAAAGTAAAAGTCCAAAACCCGCTTTGCTTGCGAAATATGTCTGTGCGGCAGCGGCGTTTATGATACTGCTTCGTGACGGCGCACGCTCCTTGTTTTGTAGGATATGTGGCTTTTTTAAAGAAATTAAAGTAGATTCGCTTTTCCAACAGTTTGTTCGCAGTTTTCGAATACCCCGGGCGGCATTTTATAAGTCCGTTTCGTTGTTTGTTTTTGTCCTGCCCATTTTTGCGGGTGCCCTAAATCTTGGATTTGACCTATATATCAGTGACCAGTATATAGGTGTTGTGAAAAATTACTCCTATGCCGAGGAGATGCTAAGCCACGCAAACATAGAATTGTACGAAATACACGGTGCAAACCCTGTTTCAGCGGCACCAAGGCTATATCTTAGGTTTGTAGGCGAGCGGGGGTTTGACGATGATGCAAAAATACTTGAAAACATAAAAATTTCGGGCGGGCAAATGCAGAGAGCTGTTGCGCTTTATTCGGGCACAGAACGGCTTTTCCTTGTATCCGAGCAGCAGAGCCTTGAGGATATTTTAAATGCCTATAAATCCGCCTACCACAACGAAAATACCGTTTCCTCCGATATAGACACCGAGATTTCATTTATCTCCGAGCTTGCATTGTCTTCAGAGATTTTAAGCATAGAGAGTGCCGCCCGGCGGCTCACGGCCCTTTCCTTGCCGGTAGTCACCAGAGAGTACAGCACTGTTTCTGAAAACATACCCGCGCCCACCGAAAAAAAGTATGACGAAACACAGCGCGAGGGCAAGGTAACAGTGGCAAGCGAGGGGGAAAGCGGCAAAAAAGAAGTAACGCTTATAGTAACCCGTCGAAACGGCGAAATAGTGAACGAAGAGATTGTCGAGGAATCTCTTTTGGCGGTTCCTGCGGCCAGAGTTGAATTGATAGGCACACGAAGACCTTCGGGAACAGGAACGGGGACATTCATACGCCCCGCTCCGGGTGTTTTAACTTCCGCATTCGGACCCAGATGGGGAAGAATGCACGAAGGTGTTGATTTTGCGGGTGACACGGGCGACTTGATTGCAGCGGCGGACGGCGGCACGGTTATTTTCAGCGGGTCGCAAAACGGCTACGGCAATATTATAATTCTTGACCACAAAAACTGATACAAAACAAAATACGCCCATTGCAACCAGCTTTTCTTTGGCGTGGGAGATTGTGTTGACAAGGGCGAAATCATAGCCAGCATCGGCAATACCGGCAACAGTTTAGGTCCTCATCTGCATTTTGAAGTTTTGAAGAATGATGTTCCTCAAAACCCACTAAATTATGTAAAGCAGTAAAACCTTTAAAGCTTGCCGAAAAAGGGAATTGAATACAGGAATAAGGTTATACTATTACAGCGGAAGTAATATAAAAGCATACGGTGTCTGCAGATAAACATTTTAGCAGCACCGGACAAAATCTCCATCTTGAAAACTCAGCAGGAGGAAAGATGACTATTATAATAATTTTGATAGCGGCAGCTTTACTTTTCGGATGCACCGCCCCGAACAACACTCCCCCTCAAGAACCGCAAAAGCAAAGTACACAAGCACCTACCCCCACACGGGCACCGACCGAGGAAGAGATAGGGTATTTCAAAACCGAAATACTTGACAAGGATGAGGACAGGGTTAACAACCTGAAAATATGTGCCCATGTTTTGGACGGGTATGTTGTATCCGCAGGCGATACCTTTTCCTTTAACAATGCAGTGGGCGAGCGCACGGAGGAAAAGGGTTATGAAGAAGCACGCATTTTGATTGACGGAAAAAAGGGGTACGCCGTAGGCGGAGGGGTATGCCAAATAAGCAGTACAATTTACAATGCCGTCCATGCTGCGGGGCTGAAAATTATAGAGCGGCACGACCACGACCGGAATGTGTATTACGTTCCTATGGGGCAGGATGCGGCGGTTTCATACGGAAGTCTTGATTTTAAATTTGAAAATAATCTTTCCCATGATATACGGCTTATTTTAACGGTTGACGAGGTTCATGTACATGCCAAAGTTATGCGAATAAATAATTTGTAACATCATTGTAATGCCTGTGTTCTCGTCCTGTAATGTTGATTTGGTATAATATCAATTTTTTAGTTGACATAACAAAATTTATGTGTTATAATAATATAAAATTAATCGAGAGGGTGCATCACTGTTGATAGTGCGAAATGAGCTTGATCGAATTAAGCAAAGCCTTGACAGCATTGTGGGGCAAAAAGTTCAGCTTACATCTGCAAAAGGGCGTAAGCGTTCTGTTATACGACTTGGTGTTATTGAAAAAACGTACCCGAGCATATTTGTGGTAAAACTTGATAATGCTACTGACACACAGAAAACCTGTCGTCGTATATCTTACAGCTATACGGATGTTTTGACAAAATCAGTTGAACTGGTTTTATGTGCTAAAGCCGAATAATTTCAACTTTATTATTACAACGGCAGTTAAATTATAAACTAAGTTTTCCCAATGTTTAAGTGCCGATGTAATGTAATTGCCCATGTGACAAAGTTCTTTTAAGAATGTGCGTATCCAATCGCATAGCTTGGAGTGGAGCAGACATTTTACAAAATGTCTGCTCCACTCCCTTTTTATTTAATGCTGTCTGCTTAGGTTGCCCTATGAAAATTTTCTGTAATACTCTCTTTTTTGTATTGACATATGATAAAGCATGTGCTACAATATGTATTGCTAATAAATATTTTACATACAATATAT
>CAZNYY010000179.1:0-5408 GCA_964577335.1 uncultured Oscillospiraceae bacterium
CCATGCCTGTTTACAAAATGCTGATTGAGCATACAAGACCTGCGGCGGAAATGGATGATACTGTAACCACCCTTGCACACTATCTGATGTTTAGCAACGAGGACGGATTTATGGTAAACCTTGCACTAAATATAGAAATGTTCACGGAAGAGCAAAGAATGGATATCGCTAAAAGTGTATCTGTTGCCACAGATGTGGAAGAATCCTCAGAAAGATATAAACTTGCAGATATTTGGGCGAAGGCTTGGATGACAAGGGATGGCAAAGCACGTTATGATATTATGAGTGACGAAATGAAAGCAAAATTTGAAGAAGAACAAAAACTGGATAATGGAAGCATTACTTGGTCTATCCGCTGGTCCAGTCCGTGGGTTACTTCCTATACCATTTCGATAGAGGGTGATACGGCAACAATCACCTATCAATATACCGATTCCACCGCCGCAGTGTATGAGGGATATGAGCAAATTACAATAGGTCAGGAAAATGGCATGGCAGTTGTAGTGGGTCAAAACGCTGATTATGAGGAAACGATTATAAGATAAAACTTAGAGTTTATCCTATTATAAAATAAAGGAGTATTGCAAAATGAAAAGAGTCAATGGGGTTTTAGTGCTAACCCCCTTACCTTTAGTAGCTTGCCAAGAAAGTTTGCATTCGGAACCTACCGCTCAAATCAAAAGTAATCAAGAGTTTAAAATTGAATGCTGTTTGCATAAAGACTGACGAGAGAGGGTGATTCCAATGATATTAGAATATCAAGATACTTGACATATATCTATTACGGATGTACGGGATAAAATTATGAAGTTACCCCGACAAACTGCTACTTTGTTTTGCGCTAAAAATAAAGTGGCAAGAATTAAAAATCTTTGCTTGGAGGAAAAGTTAATGAAAAAATATTTAGCAGTGAAGTTGGCTATAGCAATGGTTTTTTCGCTTTGCTCATTTGTAATCTTTGCTGATGGAGCTTTGGTTGATGATTATTCGGCTGTATATAATGCATCAGATAACGCAACAATTCTTAATGAACAAGATTTATCAGAGTCTTTAAATATCTTAAATATATATATGAGTGCATGGGAAGATTTAGATACTGATGTTTTTTGCGGGACCCAAATTCATCAACTATATGACACCATGGAAGAATTACATGCTGATGTTGAAGCGGAATTTGAACTTGCGCGAGTAAATAATGAAATAAAAATTGTATCTTTTGAGATAGTTGATTATACTATCATAGATGCTACAACCATTAGGTATACTGTAAGGTTTATGCAAAATTGCGGTGCTGTTTTTGAAGGTTTTAGATGCACGAAAAAAGATAATAACGAATGGTTTGTCTATTTTTCAGATGATATTATGGCAATGCAAATGAATTTTGTTTATGCTCCTGATGAATACCTTGACATGTTGCCACAAAAAACGGAAGTCAAGTATTCAAAAAATGACATGATAAACCTTCAAGATTCCGCCGATTATGCCTCTGTAGAAAGAAACAATTTGCAGTAGCAGGACAAAAAAGGGTAAAGGGTTCGTGGAATATTTCTAACTGTGGAGGAAATGACAGTATACAAGACGCAAGTGGTCTGTCAAGTGGTTGCTCAACTAAACAGGTTTGGGCTTCGATACACCTCAACTATCAACCCCACCGAATGTGAAAATGCCGCCAAAGTGGCTAATAATGGTTTCAAAGTCATCATTTGATAAAAATTGAAGGCTCGACCGTTATATATGATGAAAGAAAAAACATTTAAAAAATAGAGGAGAGAAAAAATGAATATGAAATTCAAAGCACTAATATTAATCGTGTATTGACATTATCTCTACAAACAGTAACTTTGGCACTTCCCATATCATCACATAAATATGATGACTTTTTGGAGTACTATAATGACCCGGATTTTTTAAGTATTTTGATAAAAGCTGATGATGTTACAATGGATTCTGTAACAGACATTATAACATTTAACAATCCAGACACCTTGCCTTCGCAAAAAACCGATACAAACACTTATATAATAGATCAAGATACTTTTATCCCTAATGAAGTACAAGGAGATATTGGTGAATTTGTTAATGGAAAAACAGAATGGATTAGCTTCTTGATTTATATATTAGATTTTTGGGAAATTAATGGAAATGAAGATAAAGAGATTCATGTAGTAGCCATTCAAAACTTTCCCACCGATGTAGTGAATTATCAAAATGAGGATGGATCTCCACCTAATATATTCAGCTTAAATGTAATTGAATACTTTGATGGGGCAGGGGGCAATGAATATGTAACTCGTGGACAAATGACTTATTATATTTGCGGTTTATTGGGTCTGCGTAATTATGCTGATAATTATCAAGGTGTCCCGTCAATTTTCAGTGATGTTGATGAGTCTCACGAAATGAGCAAGTATATACTGCTTGCACAGGATGCAGGGATTATCAGTGCTGACAGTGCATTTTATCCGGATACTCCTGTGACCTATGAACAAGTTTTAAAGATGATTCTTTGTGCGTTGGGCTATGAACCCCTTGCTATGTCTTCCGGTGGATACCCTCTTGGATACTCTACAGTTGCAGAGCAAAAAGGTATTACCAAAAGGCCCCGTGTGCGGCGTGTAGGAGAAATAGATTTTATACCCAAACTGCCCCTTGTCCAGAACTGGACATAGGGCAGTTTTTTGTACAGTACTTGCCATCTTTTTTAGACCGAAGGATAAAGACAGGTAATTTGTCATCGGAGGATTTCGACGCTTCCTTTGAATATCAAAGCAGAAGAATGAGGGCGAACGTCTTTACTGCCGCAAGCGGTACAAATATTGCCATTCGCATTCTGGGAGAACGAATACCCAAGCTAAATGAACTGAACCTCCCGGCATCAGTGGAAAACCTGTCACGGCTCTCCTGTGGTCTTGTGATTGTGGTAGGAACGACCGGAAGCGGAAAAACAACTACGCTTGCCTCAGTCATAGACAGCATCAATCACAGTAAAAAAACTAATATTATTAGCATCGAAGACCCTATAGAATACATTCACATACCAGACAAGTCAAGGATTGAACAAAGAGAGATACATACTCATACACCTAGCTTTAATGCGGCGATTAAAGGAGCAATGCGCCAGGACCCCGACATATTGCTGATCGGTGAACTTAGGGACTTAGATACTATTTCAAGCGCACTGACACTTGCGGAAACAGGACATTTGGTGCTTTGCACCCTGCACGCAAAATCTGTTCCCGACACCATAGACCGTATCATAGATGTGTTTCCTGCCGAGTCAAAAGATCAAATACGATATCAATTGGCCTCGGTACTGCAATGCATCATATACCAAAAACTAATCCCTGATTTAAAAGGTGGAATGCTGCCCCTTACGGAAATCTTAATGATTGATGATGTGATAGTGGGAATGATACGGCAAAAGCAAAGCTTTAACACCTTGCGTTACTACCTACGAAGCCAAAGAACATCCGGAAATGTTCATCTTGTGGACAATGTGGTGTGGCACTGTCAAAATGGAAGGATTACACTTGACAATGTTAAAAACATACTCGTGCCCAGCGATTATGCTATGGCAAAATCAATCTTGTTAAATAAAGGTCAAAACACTTCATTATGGGGAGGTTGAAAAAGATATGCCACTTGGAAAAACAATATATGATTATGCGCGGGAAATATATCAATGTTCCGGCGAAACAATTGAAAAAGCAAAAGAATATGCCCACGCCACAAGCTGTACTGCATATAAGGCTTTAAAGGATACAGCGGCACTGACGGAAGACGAGTTGCTTATTTTGTTGAGCAAGTGTTATCACTTTCCCTACCTAACAAGCTTAAATACAATAGAAATAGACAAATCCCTTTCTAATCGCTTCAACAGGGATGAACTTGTCAAAATGAAAATGCTGCCCCTTCGTTTTGAGAACTCTTTCCAAGCAGCTATCGTTCATCCAAACAATTCTCTTGAAATTGATGATTTTATCAAAGATGTATTAGGCTCAAATATAAATATAGAATATTTTTTGATTACCGAAACACTGTTTGATAATTACATTGGAATTGCATCAAAACCGATGATTATGGACTATCAAGCTGATGACACGGATGATAACGAACTTTCTCTGAAGGATGTTTATGACGTTACAGCCGATGATGTTTCTGTTGTCGTTTTGGCCGTGAACAAAATATTTGTCAATGCTGCCAAAATGAGAGCTTCGGATATTCATATTGAACCCTTTGACAGTATGGCAAGAGTGCGTTTTCGCATTGACGGTATTCTTAGAGAAACAATGACACTGCCTAAAAGACTTTATCCTCGTATCGTCAATCGCATTAAAACAATGGCATATATGGACGTTAACACTACACGCAGACCACAAAGCGGCAGAATCCGCCTTCGATTCGACGAAACAGAAATTGATATGCGCATATCCACCTTGCCTACGGTTCACGGCGAGAAGCTGACCGTAAGATTGCTTGATAAACGCTCGGCAAATTTTGATATCAGTATAATGGATTTAAATCCACAGGTGGAAAAAGCGTTTTTAAATGCAATTGAAAAACCTTCCGGTATCGTCATATTGACCGGTGCTACAGGAAGCGGAAAGTCAACCTCGCTATATGCGGTGATGAGCTATTTAAATGATATAAGCAGATGTATCGTGACATTGGAGCAGCCCGTAGAATACAGGCTGCCCGGTTTAATTCAAATTCCGATAGGTGAAGACACAGGTCTTGGATTTGATATAGTTTTGCGTGAAGTATTAAGACAGGACCCCGACACCATTTTAATAGGTGAAATCCGTGATGTGGAAACTGCACGGATTGCGGTACAGGCCAGCAATACAGGACATCAGGTGTTTTCCACTTTGCATACAAACAGCGCCGCAAGTTCCGTGATGCGTTTGGTCGAAATGGGTGTTGAACCTTTCATGGTTAACAGCACTTTAAATGCAGTAATCAATCAGAGGTTGGTGCGGCGTATATGTACGCATTGTAAGAAGGATTATATCCTCCCGTCAAACTCGCCGTTTCAAGCGATATTCGATAAACCGAATATCAGACTTTTTCATGGCGCAGGGTGCGATGAATGCCAAGGTTTGGGCTATAAAGGCAGAATTGCTGTTCAAGAGTTATTGATTGTTGATGAGGATATACGAGAGGCGTTAAACAAGGGAGCAAATACACAGCATTTGGAGGAGATTGCAATTGAGAATGGAATGATCACACTTATAGAAGATGGCATGCAAAAGGCACTTGCAGGCTTGACCACTTTAGAGGAAATACATAGAATTATTCATTTTAATAACATCTTGCAGGAGCGTGAAAGATGGATATATTAATCAAAAGAAATGTAATAAGAAAAAATAGACTTAACAGTTTTAAAAACAATATCTCTTTGGCAAGTA
>CAZNYY010000180.1:0-5398 GCA_964577335.1 uncultured Oscillospiraceae bacterium
CAACCTCGGGTCGTGAGAGCAGATAATCCACCCCTCCCATGGCATCCCCCAAAAAATATCTTGCGGCGGAATCCCCCGTCAGAAAACATTGTGTCCCCGCATAATCGTGCTCGGACGTTGCAGGCAAAATTATAGGGCTGTCAACCCCCTCTTCAAGGTAGCTGTATCGCTCGCCCTGCCCCACAGGGTCCTGCACAAGCACAATTACGCCCGATAAGGCTATAAAGCGTGCAACCCTTTGGTATTGGGCGTCCCCCTTCCCCTCCGCCGAATGCCCGCACTGAAACAAAACGGCGCCGCAGGGGGTTTTTCGTTTTTTGGGTATGTATAAATTTGCTGTCACATACACATTCGGGCGTGACGTAAATATTACTTTTTCAATGGTTAAATCCTCTTCTTCAATAATCCCGCAAACCACCGCATCAAGGGGCGCTTTAGGGTCGCGGGGTATGCCCCCCATTGCCCCAGTAAACCTCTCGCGCATTTCATTTGTGTATTTCTCAAGCTGATGGGGGTTCTCTATACCCTCACGCATTTTTTCACTGCGCTCAAAACATTCATCGCTTCTTGCAAACACATGCCCGGCAAGCTTGTCCCTAAGATTATAAAAACCATGCCATGTTTCCATTTTTTCAATGCTCACCTTTAAATCTCCCTTTAAGCCTGTATTTAATCCCTTCCACAAGAATTTCGTTATGCGCCTCACATCGAACTCTGTTTAAAGTGCCCATATAATAAATATCGCTTATATCCGCCTCGGCGGGGCAGTCGGCATTTAAAAACCTGGAGAGGTACCCGTCAAGCAAACCGTCTGCAAATTCGGTATAATTTTTGCGAACAAAACCCTCCTCCAAAATTTGATTTGAGCGCATTTGAAATTCCGAAATAATTTTTTTCGCCTCCAAATCATTTGCCATTCGCACGCTGTTTTTGTGCTTGCATATGGGGATATACTCAACCGCCATTTTTTCATAAAACTTGACCGAAACCAAAAGACCCGTCTGCCAAAACTCGTTTTCCAAAAGGTCAAACAAAAAGTTTCCCTGCCCGTATAGTATGACCGAGCCTTCGTATTCTTCAAAACAGCCTATACAATGACTGTGCTGGCAAATAATCAAATCCGCACCCTTTTTGGCCATTTTGCGGCAGGTTTTTTGAAGAGCGGGTGACGGATAACGGAAATGCTCCTTCCCGCCGTGGTGAAGCACAATAACATAGTCACATATTTTTTTAAGCTCCAAAATATGGTCAAGGCTTTCAAATGGGTCAAAGGGATTTGCCCCCGCGTTGTCTTTCTCCGCTATGGAAAATTCATTTTCAGCACAGGCATAAACCCCTATTCTTTTACCGTCCTTTTCAAAGAAATGGGGTTTTGCAGCTTCTGTTAAATTTTTACCCGCACCGATAAATTCAATGCCTTTATCTTGCAGGGTTTTCATTGTGGAAAAAAGCCCTTCATTGCCGTGGTCAAGAATATGGTTATTGGCAAGTGACAAAAGGGATGGGTTAAGTTTTGAAATTGCGTTTGCAGTTGACACGGGTGCCGCCAAGGTCGGCCCTGTTTTAGGGATGGGGCTCTCGCCGTCATACAGCGGGCACTCAAGGTTGAATATTCGGTGATCCGCCCCCGAAAATATTTTTCTAATGCCTTCGTCAACCAATGCCTCTGCATTTGCATTGCTAAACAGATGAAAATTACTTTCCGTGGGTACCAGGTCACCGCTGATTATAAATTTCATGGATTACACACCTCTCATATAAATCTTTACCAAGGTTGGGTTAAAACCCGTATTGAAAGTTTATATGAAATAAGAAAGAATGTAAATAGACAAATCTAATAATGCATGAACAAATTTAATAAATGATAAGCTTTCTATATTTTTTTATATTTTCCCGGGGGTATGCCTTCATGTTTTTTGAAAACCCGTATAAAGGTCCGTATATTTGAATAACCCACTTTTTGTGACACCATTTCTATTGTCATATCCTCCCCGCATAAAATTTCTTTGGCTTTTTCTATACGGTATTTGTTTATATAGTCTTGCAAACCCTCTCCGGTTTCCTCTTTAAACAGTCTGGATACATAGTATGGGGTTAAATTCAAATGTTCCCCCATAAGGGTTATGCTCAAATTGTTATTATGGTAATTATTGCCGATGAAATCTGTTATCTCTTTAATAATATCGCGGCTTCGGTTTTCTTTATCTTCTTTAATATCGTTGCAAATGGTTTTAATTATATTAATCAGTTCGCTGTACATCTCATTTATATTACTTAGGTCAAGCAATTGGTCAAGCTCGTCAATATATCGTTCATTATTGTTTCTCAATTCATTTGTTGCCCTAATTGCAGTATTTATCAAGCTAAACATTAAATGCTTAGCCACTTTCGAGGATATATCCTTTTTGTCAAGATTTCTTTTTAAAATTTGTTCTACAAGCAGTTTTGCCTTTTCAAAATCAGCCGCTTTAATTAAATTAATTAACTTCTGTTCCGCATCAAAGGGGTAATAGTAAAAAGTATTGTTTGCGTCTTGTATGTCCTCGTAAAACACGGTTTCTTCTATTCCAATTACAACTTTATATTCCATGGCATATAAAGCTTCCTGAAAAATTTGTGATATTTCTTCATACGAGCCGCATTCGCTGCTTACCGCAGCGGTAAATTCAATATTAAAATGCTGTTTTATTAACGACCTGCTTTCTTTAATTACCTTTAGCAGTTCCTGCTTTTGGTTTTTTAAATTATAGTTAATAAGACATACCATCATGCCGTCAATCTCAGTCATAAACGCCTGAAACCTTTGCCGCATCAGCTCTTCAATAATATTTGTCATAATAAGCTTGGTTAAATCCATTCTTTTGTTAAAATCCAAATCAGTTTCTTCGGCAAAGAGAACGTTGAAATCCTCCACTTTAAAAACCACAACCGAAAAATAGGCAAAAACGAACTCTATATCAAACGAGGCAAGAGAATCTTCAATCGAAATTTTGCCCGCCAATCTGCCTTTGAGCAGTCTTGCTAAGATGCTGTCCACAATTAAAGGATTTTGCTGCCTTATCTGACCCATTAGTTTTTGCTTTTCACTAAATGTGACCTCAATTGCCTTTTCAATAAAACCATATTCATTCTTGTCGAATATTTCATTGCCTGTTTGTGTTTTCAGCGCCCTTACAATTTTATTTATCGGGTTATAATTTCTCTTAACAAACAGATATATTAAAACCACGCCAAGCAGCATGCATATCACTATATTAAATATCATCAGTACACGCATGTAATGCAAATTTTCCCAAAACACATGGGAAGGTGTAATAAGTGCATATTTAAATTTTTTCCCCTGAGAGGTGATGTAGGATACTATCGCCTTTTGCCCCTCAATGTAATAATTATGTATATCTCCTTTTTCATTATATAATTCTTCATAACCAAGCGGCAGCGAAACAGAGGTGTTTGACAGCAGTGTTTGGCTTTCTCTATTTATAATAAAAATCCAATTATCATTAATTATTTCGGCATTTTTAATTTGTTCCTGCAGTGACGCTTCGTCCACCATAATTACCAATATGGCATCCTTTTTGGCATTGTTAATGGGAAGGCTTGATGTAAATGCAATGGTTTTTATGTCTTCGCCCATATCATTTTTTCTGTATAAAGACACATCTCCGTATGGCGAATTCTTAAAAACGGCATTTTTCCATTCATTGTAATCCATTTGTTCATTCGGATAAAAGTTATTATAAAAAGTTTTACTGTCCGTCATAAAATCCGGTGTTAAAATTATATCCGAATTGGGGAAATAAAGATAAAAATAATCAATTGTTTTGTACGACAAAGCATATCCCTTTAAATCATTAATAATTCTGTTTGCATCATATCTGTGAACATCCTCCAACCTCTTTTGCAGCACCATGAAGTTACGAATTCTGTCGTTAAACGTAATATCAGTGCTTAGGCGGTCAATATCATTAAAAACACTGTCCATATTACTTTTTAATTGTTCTAAAACATATGCATTCGAGCGGCTTATTTCATCCCGCACCGTTTTTTCCGCATTGATATAAACAACACTGTTAATCATAATTGGAATTAATACAATTGCAGCCAACGATAAAGACCAGGTAAAGATAATACTGTTTTTATTATTTAGGATTTTCTTAAACATAATTTCCCCCATGTATTTAACCGTGTTTTCTTCAATTCCTAATGTAATATTATATCTAAGTTTTCCTCTGTTGTCAAAACCATTATCCCTGCGATTTTAATACACAAAACACCCGGTGAACCGCGCACCGAGTGTTTTCCTCCCTTTATCTGCCTTTAAAACGAACGCAGTTGAACGGACACCCCGTCCGGGTCATACACATAAAAGTAACGGGTTTTGTCGCCCGGGTCCTGCACGGGGGAAGGGTTGTACCCCCCCTCCTGTGCAAGGGTGTGCATTTCATCAATTCTGTCGGTTTCAAAACAAATGAACATTCCCCTGCCCTCAAATGTTTTGTCGCCGGGTATGCAAATCAACTCAAGCTCCGTTCCGCCGCCCGAATACCCCATAAACGCAAGCTCCGCCCCCGCCTCTTTCTTGCGCTGCAAAACTTCCATCTTCGTAATCGCTTCGTAAAACGAAATAGATTTCTCCAAATCCCGAACCCTTATTGCTATATGTTTTATACGCATAAAGAAACTCCTTCCGCTATAATGGTAAATGTTTAGTAAAACCTTTTAATAAACTTAATCGTTTTTTCGGCTTCCTGTGAATTGTATGTATAGCCAAGCCGCTGTGAAACGGCAACAGCAAGAGAGTTATAATTTGACATTAGCATATCCAATACAATTTTAATTTCATCGGCATCTGCTCGAATATAACTTTTTAGAAGAACATCATAATAATGCATGGAATTGGGTGATAGCAGTTTTATAAAGTTGTCACCATGCTTACCAATATTCACACATTTCCAATTGTTTTCCGCCCCGGAAAGATATGAAAGCATCGTTATGTATTCACAGCGAACACATTCGCTTAACAGCTCAATCGCATGGAGAGTTTGCCCTCTTGCAACAGCTTTTGCCACATATGGCGATGACCACCAAAACTGATTACAATGCATTTGAAATTCTTCTTCGCCAGGTCGTGTTATCCAGAAATCCGCATCACTTGGTGAGGGGGTATCTGAAAACCGTTTATCTTTATCCAATAAAATAACCGTAGCACTTTCAAGCGGCACTCTTTCTAAAAACGAAATAGAATTAAAGGTAAGGTCTATTCGCACTCCGCTTGAAAATTGTATTAAGTGAGTATAGACATCATGCGGGTCGCCATTGTCCGGTGTTTGCATCACCGTAATGTCGCCAAATTTTTCTTTAAGAAACGGTATAATCGCACCATTAAAGTACGGTT
>CAZNYY010000181.1:0-5372 GCA_964577335.1 uncultured Oscillospiraceae bacterium
TCTAAGATTGTCAAAACGGTCATAGGTATAGCTGACAGTTTCTGTTATGCCATCCTTTGTTACAGCTTTCAAGTCCAGCCTACCCTTTGTGTCATAGCCAAATTCCGTTATATTCCCCTCTTTATCGGTTTGGGTGAGGGGTTTTCCCGAAAAATCATAGGTATAGGATATTGGAACATTATATGGGTCTATAACCTTTTCCAGCAGACCCTGCTTATCATAGAAATACTTTGTCAGGGCAAAGGTTTCACCATCACAGCTGTCAAAACCTTGGGGGTTGATTTTCGCGCTCAGACCTGTAAAGGATTTGACTACATTCCCCATATTATCGTACTGGTACTGTATGTACTCTGACACGCCAAGGGACGGATTTTGTTTTATCGTCACAGGTCTATTCATCGAATCATATTCATATTCAGTAACAGCCCAACTGTTTTCTCCGTTTGATACAGCTTGTTTAATCTGATTCCCGTTACCGCTATAATAGGATTTTAACACCGAAACCATTCCCGTGTCAAGCGGAGTCTCCGTTTTTATAAGTCTGCTTGCACCGTCATAGAAAAACTCGGTTGTGTTGTTGTCATAATCCGTCTGACTAGTCAGACGATTGAGAGTATCGTAGGTCTTATGTATATACTGCCCATCGGCGTTATACTCCTTCTCAACATTGCCAAAGGCATCATATTCATATTTTACCGTATATTCAAGATTTTCTTCATATGCCTTTGCATCCTTTACCTCAAGAAGATTTCCCACCCTATCGTAGAGGTAAGTAGTTAAGTAGGTTTTTTCATTTGGGGTGTCTTTATTATCTATTGTTTTTTCCTTTACCAAGCGACCGTTTCTGTCATAATACTGCACTACCTCAGGAGGTGTTATTTCGTCTGCAGCTTCTCTTGTTATGGTTACTTTGATATGGTTTTCTTCCACCCCGTTCTCATAGTCATGTCTACTAAACAAAAGCGTATCAGCCCAGTTTATGTATAAGGTTGCATTAGGCTTGATGGGTACATGGGATTCTAACTTTATGCTGTTTATTCCGCTTACATCCGTATCAAGCTCTAAATATGGATATTCTCTACTCTTAATTGTGCTTTTGGTCACAAGTACCTCATTATTGTCATTATTGTAAACTGTGAATTGACCCTTTGCTCCTGTAGATGACCCATGAGAAGAAAAGCCGACCTTGGAATAAAAACGGTCATACTGACCATTCAAGATAATGTCAACACTTCTTGTTGTGATATTTTTATCCACCATTGTTGAAAGACCTTTATCAAATTGAATGGGCACATATTGGTGCGAATACCCTTCTCTACTAATGTGAGAATAAAGGTCAAGTACATTTCCATCGATCCTCTTATCTAGGCTATATGAATAGTTGGGAGGCTGATTTGGGTCTTTTGCGATTAAATCGCTTACATAATCCCCCGAAGAAGATGCCCAGTCATAAGAATAAGACTGTTTGTCGAGTATTGCACCGTCAATATCCTCAACAATGATGCTTTTCACCATGTCATAAGGCCAAAACTCATAATTTGTTGTCTGTTTTTCCAGTGCATTTCCTTCTTCATCATATGCACTGATTACAGTTTTCGCCTCTGGCCTGTTGAGGCCATCATATATATAACTTTCACTAAGACGCCATACCGGGTTCTCGCTTTCCGAAATATCAATATATGCTTCAGACAGTTTCCCCAGTGGGTCATACTTAAGTTTATACTTCTGGCCAATTTCGGAAGTCACATACATCTCGTTCAACTCTGTGTCATATTTATAAATCCGAACAGTTTCGTCAGGATTTTGATGGCTTATGATTCTGTTAAAAAGATCATATTCGAAATGAGAGGTGTTCTGGCTTCCGTCCGTTTGGTTTGTCAGGCGACCTAAAAAATCAAAATTTTGTATCGCTTTTATATCATTAATTGCATTGTCATCTGCATCAACAATGTTATTTATTGATGTGCTTACCTCCATGGTTTTATCCGCATTATACTTGTATGCATTGGAAACATTCATATTTTCACATATAACAGAATTAATATTACCATATGCATCATAGGAGTATGCGGTTGTGATTTTCGGCGTAAAATTAACCCCCTCTTCACTTTCTGATTCGTCCGTGAACAAAATGTACTTCCCGGTACTATCAAATCTGTTTTCTAGCCCATACCACTTGTTTTCAAGTGTTTTATATTTCTTTGTATGAAGGTTTGCGAAACGACTGTCATATGTGCACTCAGTAACAAGGCTATTGCCACTTCCCGAAAGCACATGGGTTTTCATTGCTTCAGCCGTTGCCCTCATTGAATCACCTTTTGCTGACGTCAGTAAATTATATGCCGAATCATAATTATAATAAGATACGTTTACACTACCTACATTCGCCCCATATTGTCTGGTTATCATATTTATAACCGATGATTGTTTCGTTTCATCGCCAAATGACTGGTATCCGTAATTTTCCAGATAATAATACCCGCTTGTCTCTTCTGTAAAAAGGCTATTTGTAATCTTATAATTTCTGTTGTAAGTATCCTCCTTTTTAAGATTGTCAAACACCCTTACCTTTCTTCCAGTAAAAATCGCTCTCCTCTCTGGGGCATTTTTTCCTCCTTCATACCCGTCGTCTACTTCGTACTCATAGACATAGTGATTTTTAATATTGTTCGCTTCAAGGATATCTTTTCTGGAAGCAATTTTATACACATCAATGAATTTCTCATTAGATATGAAGTATTTTTCCATTCTCTGATATGTATACTCTGTAATTAATCCGGTTGGATATTGGATGCTATCTAGATTATAGGCAATATCTGCAATAGCCTTAAAATGATACTGACCACCGGTTCTATTGTACAGATGGATCTCCTTTTTGCTGTGACTATATATCGTCTCTAGTAGGTCCGGTCCATTCTCGCCATAGCTTTCCCACTTAGAAACAGTAAGTTTGTATATATTGTCAAACTCAAGCTTATCTTCGGGATCCATCACGTCATTATTTTGGGGTTCAGAAACCGAATATTGAATTTTATTAACCTCTGTTTCACCGTTTTTTACAACAATCGCCGAAATTCTATTACCATCATAATTTATTTCTATTCTTCTGCCCAAACTGTCAATAATGTAATCCAAAGAATTACCATTATAACAATAAAGAATACTGTTGTTATGTTTATCTATAATCGCCTGTATTCTTCCTTCAGCATTAAAATAGTATTGTTTTCCGCTCTTTTCAGTTATTATCCTGTCATATTGAAAGGTTTGCCCTTTTACCACTTTTGTGGGTTGATCTTTTCTATTACCCGGCCAGACATAGCTGCATTTATATAAATCTCCTGCTCCTCTTATTGCGATTTTTTTATTTTTAAAAATTTCAGATGAATCCCCTGAAATATGCTCAACCTCATGATAAATTGTATAGGTTGCCCCGTTCTCATTTTTAAACTCTCCGGACCAGCCCACAAAATAGTCTCCCGTACCACCATATCCATAATCATTGAGGGAAAAGCAGTTGATGTGGGGGATAGTAAGTTCCCAATGTAAGCCAATGTTGTACTTGTAATTAGGAAAGTCAACTTCCATCACATTCACATCCTGAACATTAACCTTTTCCCAGCTTGTATCAGCTGTTTTCACTCTATCTAAATCGGTTTCTCCGTACATTGTTATTACATTATCATTATAAAAATCATAATATTTACCGTCAACAAAATATGTACCTACATAATATCTGTTGTCATGGTCCAAGTATGATAAATAAGTATGCGCATTATCATTATATTTAGAGTACATACCTTCTTCTGATGTGAAAATTATATAAATCTCTTTTGTTTGATTACCAGATCTATACGAATACCGAAATGCAGGTCTTCTTACATCCCACAGTGTTTTATTATTCCCATCTGCAAGTGTGCGTCTGCCCTCCGTTGTTTGATTATTAAATTTTCTTGATATCACTAAATCTAATCCGTTTATTCCTGGCAAAACCAAATCAGCTTCTGTTATTCCCAGGCTCCCCCCCATAGTATCTATACTCTCTTTTTCAGTTGTTGCTATACCCATAGGAGGAGCATAATCCTTATATTTTCCATAGGAAAGCGCTGCTTCTACATCAAAGTTTTGCAGAACCTGTGAATTACTTGCATTAACTCCGTAGCAAATCACGCACCAAAATATTCCGGCAAACAATAATAGTCTTTTCATTTACTCCACCTCCCTTATCATGTTAGGAGTAACTCCTTTTTGATGTAATGTTTTGTGGATTTCTGCTTCAGCCTCTTGCGACCACTGATCATACATCTCCCTTGCTGTTTTTCCTGGTTTGCTCAGGATTTTTTCGACTCCTTCACCTGAGCGCTCGGAAAGCTTTATTGCACTCATGATTTCATCATAGTCTTCAATGTCATTAAACTTTTGATCTGAGATATTGCCAAAATTCACTCTTCCGCGCTTCGTCCTACTGTAAATATCCTTTATGGCACGATTTAGTTTTCCATCAGCCTTTCCCACATTAAGAATTTCATGTATTGTGTAAACGCCCTTTCGGCTTAAAGTGTTAGCAAGGTGTAGTTCCTCCAAGGTCAAGCCTTGGTCCAAAGATATCCTTGCCTGTTCATATGTAATAAGACCGCCTCTGTTTGATGTCAGTTTATCAAAGGCCGTTTCGATATCAAAAATAGTTATCATCTCTTCTTTGTCAGGCAATATATCAATTATGCCCTTCACTACCGACACATCATCATCCGTATCCAACCAAAACATAGCTACTTGTTTCACAGTGTCTATGCTTTCTCCGCTATTTATTAGGGACAATAAAAATCTCTGTTCCACATCGCTTAAGTTATTTTTTGCAAAAAACATTGTCAGATCATAAATTATATCATCCTTATGATCTGTGCTTGCAAGCGACACTTGAATTTGGTCAATATTTACGGCCGCCTTGGGTATAGTTGGGGAAGTTAAGTCAGATACCTTTTGAAAAACAAACTCCCTCACCTCTCCGTTTAAAGCAACAGCTCCAACGGAAAGTAATGCCAATAGTCCAACCAAAAGCAGGATTTTCTTCATATCGTATATTCCTTTCTCTTTTAGTAAAATCGTTTATATTGTTTCAGTATCAACTCAAAGTGTTACCACAATATATTTAATAAATTATCCTTTCCACACTCTGACATATCACCGTCGTTTCTCCGTGGTTACCTTCATTCGGTACGAACCTAATCACATTCACAACCCCGGTCCACTGTTTGTCCCCATAGTCCTTATTAAGTTTCATCTTAATAATACCATTTTGGTGGTCAAAGGCTGTTATAATAATATCCGTTCCCGGAATTGCCCCGGATACGACATCGTCACCCTTGGTAAGGATA
>CAZNYY010000182.1:0-5362 GCA_964577335.1 uncultured Oscillospiraceae bacterium
GTTTCCCCCGCTCCAAATATACAAATCATCAACAATCAGACTTGAAACCTCGTTTGCCGTGCGGGCAAGGGCGGAGAAGTACAACTGAATACCGCCCGAAAAAATGCTGTTGGTTCCTGAATAAATTTTGTTGCCGTCGGCATATACATTTACCTCGCCAGAATTAAATGACAGGGCAAACCGATACATTTTCTCCGAAACATCCATCACCTTCGCCCCGCCTATCGACAATGCGGCGGAAGATATAGTGATAAAATTTGTGCTTTCCTCTCCTTTTGTGACCCCAACTGCCTTTGTGCTTGAGGAAATAGAAGGCGTTAAGCTAAAATAAATTATTCCCCTGTCCGGAAGTGATGTCATGGGTGTTGTCAGCCTTGCCGTTTTAACGCCGCTGCCACCCGCATTGCTGCATAAAATTTTAGCAGCTCCTCCTTCTGATGTAACACTTCCCCCTCCCGTACTCTCCGTTTTAAAGGAGGATGGGATACCGTTGTTAAAATCCGCCCCAAGCAGTTCGCTTCCGAGGGCTGCCGCAAAACCTGTTGCTGTCAGCATAACCGCCGCCAGTGTAACTGCCGTCAAAAAGCTGCAAAAACGTTTGCTGAAAAACATAAGCATCATCCTTTCTATCTAAAAATTATGTTGTTATCTCCATGAAATAAGCGAAGGGATTGCGGGCGCTGTCACTGTTTCCCCCGCCGTAGCTATGGGTTTCATATAAACTGCAAAATTAACATCTTCGGGCGCATTTGTAAGGTGAATACATAACTTTCTTACGCCTATGTTTTTGTCCTGTGCAATGTTCCCCTGCCACAAATCAGGCTTTGGCGAGGTAGACAATGGCACTGCCGCCATTTCTGAAAACACCCCGTCCCCCAAATTAATAATTTTTATATATTTTCCGCCTTGGCTGAGAACAGCACTCTTTTTGTCTGCCGATATATTAATCGCCGCTCTTGTGTGCATAAACCAATAAACATTGCCGCCCGCCGTCTTATTAATTTCGTCCACCAAAAGCAGTTCGCCCGTTTCACGGTTTAGGTTTAGTCCCCTCTGTGCCGAGATAACACCCAAAGCGTCGGTCATATTCACAATGGCACTGCCAAGTGCCCCATCCGTTTTAAAATCTATTATCGGGTTTGGTGAGTTTAAATTCTGGTCCGCCAAAAGCCCGGGGTTTACAATAACCGTGTTGTGCCCCTCGCCGCGGCTTCTGTAATATGCCCATCTGCTTTTTTCCGTATTAGTCATGGTCCAGTACGACTGTACATTGTAGTTTTCTTTGCCAAGGTCTATCGCCCATCTTACACCGTCAGTTTCGTACACAAAGGTTCCTGCGTCAATCTGCCCATGCTCCACTGCATTTTTGCCGCCGTGAATCCCCGCATAGTACCTTTGTCCGCTGCCGTAACCATCACGGAAGGTCGCAACCTCCGAATCCCTGTAATACCCGTCAAGCGGCATGCCCGCTGCAAAATCACTGGAAAAATATCCGCTTTCCATCCAAAGAATATCTAAAAATGACGGTTTAACGTTTAAGGTGTTTAGCTGATAGTACCTGTACCTTCCGAGGTTTACATCCCCGAAGGTTTTTGCAAAATATCCGTAAGACGGCGCACTTTCATAACCTTCTGCCGCATCATTTAAATTAAATGTATATAATGTTCCCGTGTTCTGTATGGGGTAATATGCGGTTTTATCCATTGAGGGTGTGTTCAAAATATCCAAATCCGTACCGATTGACTTTTCAAGAGAGGCAATATAGGGCACCAAAAAACTCATGGAATAAGCCCAGTAACCGGGTCCTTCATACCATGCACCGTCGGGCGCAAACTTTCCAAGCACCAAATCAAGGGAGGACCTTGTTTCCTTTAAGAGGTACGCACAAAGTTCCTCATACTCCTCCACATCCCCTAAACACAGGGCGCCCATTGCTATGGCAGAGTTACATATAAACCGCCAATTGTTCACATGAGATGTCCACATTCCAAGCCCCGGAATATTGTCGGGGTTACCCCGGAACACCGCTTCCGCCATCATAAGACCCTTTTCTGCGATAGCATCTTCAATAAGTTTAAGCCGTTCGGGTGTTTTTGCAAAATAGTTGTAGCACCAGTCGTACGCCAGTGATGCCCCATACACCGCTGTGGCAACATCCAAAAAATGTGACGTGCCCCATGTCGGAAACTGCGAAACATGCTCCATAATTTCATAAACCCGTTCGGCATACCTTGTGTCCTGCTCAATTACATATGCAAATGCAAGGTTTGTTAAACTGGCGGACATACCGTAATCACCGTATGCGGAATTAAAGTTATAGGGTGTATTGTAATTAAAGGAGGGCAAAGGTTTTGTAAGGGTTGTGTCTGCCGCAGCCTTTATTGTTAAATACCATGGTCTTACCGTTTGATTAATACTGCATCTTATCCTCAGGGCAGACAGTTCATTCTCTCTAAAAAGCAGTCTTGGATGAGCCTTGCCCGGGTTTTTTTCGGCAATGATTTGTGTGACATTATCCAAAATGTACTCTGTGTCTTCTTCCCCTTTTCCATCCAAAACACTTACTGCTACAAGCGGTTTGAGAATGTCTTCTTCCCACAGCATGGTTTTAATAAAATCCTCACTTTCCACGTTTTCAGCCTTAAAATCAGCCGTCAGACTGTTTACCCCTTCCGAAATTTCTTTTTTTAAAGCATATATATTCAAAAGTTCTTCCCCGTTCATCCTTGTAAAAAACATCAGCGTCTTATATGTACCCGAAGGTTTAACCGCAAATCGAAGTACGCTCATATTTCCTTCTTTCGGAAAACTAATCTGCTCCGTACCGCTGTTACCCTCCCCAAAAAACCCCGGGCTGCTGTAAAAAGTACCGTCCGATGTCAATGTGCCGTTTGCCACATACACATCGTCAAGCCATGCGGTAAATGTTCCGCCGCTGCGCCTGGCATACCACCTTGCCGCCACATGCTCAAAATTGAAGCCTGTGTACGCCCCAATCTCTTTATAATCGTAGCACTCCGCCTCCAATGTGTTTTCGTTATACACCTTTATATTCCCCGTCCTGACATTTATAAGAACACTGATGTCAACATATGTGCCCGATGTATATGCCTTGGTTGTGGGTGCCAAATCCTCAAGATAAGTAATGCTTGAACCCGAGATTTTCGCAAGCTGCATACTCCCGTCCACAGAGTTTGGGTTATCATCCCGAAGCACGACCGAAAATGAGCCTGATGATCCACCGTCTACCTTAATTCGGCTTTTTACAAACAACATTCCGCCGTATGAACCGCTCCCCGATTGTATATAGGAATCACTTGCGGAGCTGAGTGATATACGCAGCACATTCCCTGCATCCCCCTCGGCAACCTCAATGGCCGCACCGGTTTTTACTACACTGCTAAAATTCTTTGTGCCGACAAATCTACCATTGTCAAGTCTGTCAAAGTTCTCGCCTATAAACTTTTCCGCCTCATTCTCTGCCGAAAACACATCCCCTTGATACATTTTTAAATTGTCCACCGCCGCCACACCGCTTTTTGGCGCCGAGGGTGATGCCCCTGAAAAAATTACAGCCAGTTTAAAGCGGTTTACCGCATCTAAGTCCGCAATTTCATGCTCTCGGACAAGTAAAGCCCCAAGGTACACCTTAACATTTTTTGCTTCTGTATTAAAAATTACCGAAATATCATACCATGTGTTTTGCAGGTACTGCCCCCTAACAACATTATCCGCCGTCCTTACCGTAAGGTCGGGGGAAAACACTATGGGATTGTACCATGCGGTCCCTCCGCCGGTTTTTATATACGGTACTTCCATCCGCAGTGCCGCATCCGACTGCATACAAACAGATGCGGACATTGTGTATATACCCGAGTACGCCTGTGATGCGGTAAAATCCATATACGGGTCATTATATCCCGGGGTTCCGTCATAGGCGGCTGTTTTTATGACATATGAATAATCATCCGCACTCTTTCCCCCAAATCCGCCGCGTACATTACCTTGATGAAATACCCCAAATTTTGTAGCTGCCATTTTCCCGCCCGGCTGTGCCGAAATAAAACTGCCGCTGTCAAAGCCCTCATCTAAAATCCCGCCCGCCCCCATCGCAGGGGGCGGAAAACCGACAGTGAAGCTTACCATGAAAATTATTGCTAAAATCCTTTTTAACATTTCTCTCATCTGCTTTTCCTGCCTATTACCACCTCTGTCGGGCTGTTCCAATCCCCAACGGAGGTAAGATTAAATTCTATCTTCACATATCTTACGGTGACAGCATCAAAGCTGAATTGTTCAAGCTCCTGTGTGGTTCCGCTTGTTTCCGCATCCGTCAGTACGGGGGTGAAATTTTCCCCGTCATTTGATACGCTGATGTTAAAATACTGCTGTCTTTGGTGACCGCTGAAAACGGACATTGCAACAGTGTCAATCAATGTTTCACTGCCAAAATCAAAGAGTGCCCATTCTCCCTTCCCCTGCGCCGCCCAACGAGTTGAATAATCATCATCAAGCATATTAACCGGCGGATTTGCAACTTGCTGGATTGAACTGGTGATAACATTTCTCACCTGTACCGTTGTCATTCCCTCTACATTCTTAACCCGTGGTAACAATTCATACTCAATAGTGTATATGGTTGCCTGATCAGGCTCGTTTTTATCAAACACTCTTATCTTTGTAGCATCATTCGCTGTTTTTGCCTCGGTTATTTCTATTTCATATTTGTCACTCTCGGCAGTAATTTTCGGTAATGTATTGTCACCTTCCACTGCGGTTGCCTTATAATAATACTGTTCAGGGTCAAACCTCAAAATTTCATTGCCGTCGGCATAAATCATATCCGCAACAATTCTGTCGGGAATGTCAAACGCCCCTCCCAATTCCCCATCGGGAATTTCCCATGTATCAATAGCCTTGTTGTAATCCCTGACACTGCTTCCTTCCATATATTCAGGTGTAAACTTAACGGTAATATTAGTCATTCCCCTTCCGGCAAGCTTAAGCACAAGACGTTTAATACCGTCGTTTCGAGATTCCCCGGGGAAAAGTTCGGGTGTGCCTGCAAGAGGTTTTGCGTCCTCCCAAAGCACTTCAACCTTTGCGTTTGAGATAAACTCAACCTTCATCACCCTGCCGTTTTGCAGCATTCTGATGGTGTTGCCGTCCACCTCAATATCCGATACTTCCGTATATGCAAACCAATAAATTTCTGATGGAGCTTTTAGGTCTATTTCATCACGAACAACAAGACTCTGCCTGTCGTCCGTCAGGAAAAACCCACGCTTTGCGGAGTTCGCATCATTTCTTAGAGCGGCAGACATATCAAGTACACCTATCGCACCCTTTTCTTTGTTTTCCA
>CAZNYY010000183.1:0-5315 GCA_964577335.1 uncultured Oscillospiraceae bacterium
ATTTCCGCTGACGGCAAAACCGCTATACTCACTAAAAGAGGAAAGAAAATGAAGGCGGAGATACTTTCAGACGGTGTGTTTGAAGTAATGGACGCAAAACCTCTGCCAACTTCACCTATTGTTGTCGGGCAGAATGAAAATATTGGCATTAAGAAACTGGCAATTCATTACACAAACCTTAAATCGGGAACAATTTCGGTTGGCTTTGCACCGTATTATTCTTACTATGACTTTGAAGAGGTTAAGCCACTTGATGAATGGGAAATATCTGAAGGTGAGCTTGAATATGCAACTATAAACGGAATCGACGTTGACGGAAAACCTCTTGAAGGATTTAACAAGGATATATTTGCATATACAGTAAGAATTCCGGCCGATGCCACGGTGAAAAACATAGTTACATCAGACGGAACGGTAACTGATATGCGTGAGGACGGAAGATATGATGGTACGGTTGTAATCCAACCCACAAGCTCGAGCGGTATCTCGAAAGCATATACCATAACATTTGCAAAGGAAACGATTTTAGGCATATCGGAAGCTCTTATCCGTATACCCATTGCAAAATATGAAGCAAGTGCCGAGCCACAGCCGGACGTGGCACCGGTAATAGCCTGCTTTGATGGTGACCTAACGACCAGATGGGCCAGTGAGGGGCACAACACAATGGACATGGATTTGGGCACGGTGCACAATCTATATGGTGTGGCAATTGCCTTCTGGCGCGGAAATTTAAGAACGACTACCCTCAAAATAGAAATCTCGGAGGATGGAGAAAACTATGAAACTATATACGAGGGAGAATCCTGCGGCGAATCTGAAGACTTCGAAGTTTTTGAAGTCTATGGTAAAAAGGCACGATATGTGAGAACACATTTTTACGGAACAAGCGAGGGAACATGGAACAGCATTCTTGATATAGCCGTTTTAAAGGAGTAAGGACATGCCTGTTAAAAAAACAATGAGGAAGATTTTCGCATTTCTTTTAAGCTTTATCCTGCTTGCAAATATAAATGTATTTGCCGCAACTTCAATTGAAAATTACGACGGAGTTATAAGCGTAGCAGAATATTATCAAGGTTGGGCAACGATTGCGGGGCGGGTACCCGTCCCGCAATCGGAAATCACGATTGAGGTTTTAGACAAGGATGAGAGTTTCTCTGAAATTACCGATTCCTCCTCATCTGCCCAACTTTCAAAGCTGGTACATATACAGCAGGTGACAACAGAGGCAGACGGAACATTTAAAATAAGCTGGGAATTTCCGAGGGCGCAGGAGGGTGTTTATCCTGTCCGTGTATATTCTGCCGTCGAGAACAGAACATACACCTCACAACTTAAAATAGGGGAAGCGAAGGTGGCATTGTATCAGACAAATCACTGGTATGAGGGTGAGGATGGTGATAAAGATGCGTTAAATTCAGCATATCTGGTTATTGAAACGAAGGTGTCGGAAAGCGAAGGCAGCGCACGGGATATATCCATTATAGCGGCAAAGTACGATAAAGAAACAGGAGAATTGCACAGCGTTCACCAGGAGGGTGCAAAGGCGTTTGGAAATGCAGATACCACAATAACTGTGAGGGTTCCCCTGTCCTCTCAAAGCTATCGTGTTAAGGTGTTTGTATGGGATGATTTTCATTCAATTCGTTCATTAGGCAAAAGCACGGAAATTGTCACCAATGCCATGAAGGCGCCAAGCGGCGAGCAAATATACGAAGATATGATGGCGTATCTTGGGGAAGAACATGTACATCCGAGGGTTTTAGCGTCACAGGAGCAATTTGACGCTATATTGGATAAAGTCGAAAATAATGCTGTGATGAAAAAGGAGTATCAGGAGTTTCAGTCATTGCTCAGTTATTATAACAGGAGGGGGGATTTAACGTATAATTTGAGTGACGGAATTCGTCTTCTCAGCACTTCCCGAGAGCTTGCGTCAAGGGTTATGGCGTATGGTATGGCATATAAACTTACGGGAAATGAGCAATGGGCAAAAAATGCATGGAGGCAGCTTGATATTTGCATGAATTTTGATGATTGGAATCCAAATCATTTTCTGGATGTAGCTGAAATGGCGTTTGGCTTTGCCGTTGGGTATGACTGGCTTTATGACTGGCTGAGCGATGAACAAAAGTTGGCTATGGCGCTGGCTGTTGAAAAATTTGCTTTTGAGCCGATTATGGAAGATTATTTGGATACCGAAAGACAGCGCACATATTATTGGAGCTTGCCTGATAAGACAAATAACTGGAATTTGGTGTGCAACGGAGGCGTTATGACGGCAGCCATTGCTTTTATGGACGTTCCTGAGGTGGCAGAGAGCGCAAAGCAGGTGCTGACGTATGGGATGAAAAATATTCAACAAGGGATTAACCTGTACAGAACAACCGGAGAATGGGAAGAAGGCGTAACCTACTGGTGTTATGCTTCAAAGTATTTGGGACATCTTATGTCAACCCTTGAGGCGGCAACGAATACAAAATACGGTTATACTGATGTTGAGGGGATAAAGGAAAGCTTAAACTGGATATTGTCAATGCAGGGATCAACTACACCATTCAATTTTGGCGAAACGGAAGATACACTGGAAAATCAGGTTTCCGTATATTGGTTCGGTCATGAATACGGCGATGAAAGAATGACAAAGTATGCCAGAAGCCTTATGCAAAATTACAAATACGGACTTGAATATGAGTTGCTGTATTATGATGGGAATTATGAAAATGCCGAAATTGAATACCCGATGGATTTCTTCGGGGAAAAGCTTGCAACGGTGACAATGCGAAACAGCAATAATGATACTTTTGTAGGTTTTCATAATGGTAAAAATAATATATCCCATGCACAGCTTGATGCGGGTCAGTTTATAATTGATTCACAGGAAGAGCGGTTTGTGAAGGACCTTGGAAAGGAAACCTATGACCTGTCAAAGTGGCAGTGTTACAGAAACAGGGCGGAGGGTCATAACACACTGGTGATAAATCCGACATCTGGAAATGATCAGTTTATAGGTGCGGATTGTTCCTTGGTTGATTACGGCAGGGTTGGGGATACTTCTTATGCAATAGGCGATCTTACAACGGCATATATAGACCATGCAAACAGCATAAATCGAGGAGTAATGCTTACGGACAATCGTCAAGTTGTTATAGTACGGGACGAAATATCCCTCAATAAAACGTCAGAACTGTATTGGTTTGCACATACAGACGCATCCGTTACAATATCTGCTGATAAAAAATCGGCAATATTGGAGATAAACGGAAAGTATATGCAAGCGAAGATTTTGGAGGGAAGCAATGCAGAATTTGAGGTTATGGATCCAAAGCCGCTTTCAACCTCACCGGTGCTTGAGGGGCAAAGCAGTAACTCGGGCTGCAAGCTTGCAATACATCTTACGGGTTTTACACAAGGTACAATAGAGGTAGGGTTTGCTCCTATTTCTTCGGTGGAGGCGCAGTATGAATTTACTTCCCCGGGTAGCTTGGGAACATGGGGAGACGCGGAGTGAAAATGATTTTAAAAATATTTTACGGTTCTATGGAAAAATGAGCAAAATAAAAAAATAAAGGGGATGTAAAGATGAAAAACTCAAAGAAATTTCTTGCAGGGTGCATAACAGCCGCAATACTGCTGACATCAATTACACTGCCGGTATCGGCAGCGGGATGGGATTGGCCGACAAGCTATGATATGAGTTCATCACAATTTCCGGTGTCGCAGATTGCAAACCGGCAGGATGGTGTTAATTATGGCTTTTTCGAAGATCCTGATGATCCAACCAATACGGTAATAGGTACGCTTAGCTCTCCCGATGGTACTGGTAATGCAGATATGCGTGCGGTTATGAATTATACCACAAAAGCGGTGCAGTTTGACTTTGATATATACAGAGTGAATATATCCGCAACTTTCGAGGTCAGGCTGTACGCTAATACGGGCGGTGCTTCAGGGAATGACTATGTCAATCTATTAACAATGGATTCAAACGGAAATGTTGTTTTCGGCGGCACTTCAAAGGCGAAATACGAAGCGGGAAAATGGTATAATATGCGCATAAAGACAAATATGGCGAAAAGATATCACGAGATTTATATGAAGGCGGCAGACGAAGAGGTATATAACCTTATCGGCTCGCTTTCAAATGCAGATTTAGGCTTTAACAGTGATGTTTATATGCATTACTTTTTTAGAAACAATTCAACGAGCTTTACATATTTAGATAATATGACCTGGGTAGAGTTAAGCGGAGATTTGGGTATAAAGGTGCGTTACGATTTCAACGATGTGGTAAGGACTACCGGGAAATACTGGCCCTCACTGAATATCAATGCCGATAACATGACTTACGAGCAGGCGACATTTGATGGGGAACAGGTGCTTAAGAGTATACAAAATGAAACCGGGGCAAGGGAGGCTCGTACATGGGAGGACGTTCCGGATATGGACAGAGTCGTAGTCAGTTCAAGAGCGGGCATAAATTCGGAGGGTAATGAAATTGCAAATCTTCCGAGACAGGTAGGTATAAGACCCAACTTTGCACAGCCGGACGGAACGAAGAGTGTTGACGCAAGAAATAATCTAGCAGAGGGCATTCGCTTAGAGTATTCAAGATATATAAATATGGAGGGTACTACTATAATGAAGAACGCATCAGATGGTCTTACTAAAGAAGGCTACCACCTAATAGACGGGAAACTCTATGATATCGGTTATGTGTATGACAGAATTAATAAAATTTTCAAAGCATATTTTATTACTCAATATGGTGAAACGGTTGTAATTGACAAATCTGCCCTCTCGTATGTACAAGAACAGAGATATCTTGCGGGTGTTTCGCTCTATTCAAGGGCAGACGCAACATATAAGACAGGTAAGGGCTACTATGATTATCTGTATATTGATGAGGCGGAAAGCTTTGCTGTGCAGAGCACAACTCCTGCCAACAATGCCTCGGATGTAAGCTTTCTGCCTGAAATTAAGATTGAATTTAACTATGTAATTGACCCGAGCGATTATGGCACGGCAGTTCTTCAAGATGCGCAGGGTGAAACAGTTAATGCCACTGTAAGCACATACAATGGTAAAACACTTGTTGTTACGCCTGATGAGAAGCTATCAAGTTTGAATACGTACACATTAACGGTTTCAGGAGCAAAGGACCTTTTGGGGCAGACGGCTGAAGACGTAACAATGAGTTTTACAACAGGAAGCCCTCTTTATGTGTCTGACGTTGTTGTTAATAACGGCGGACCGCTTATAGACGGAGATAACGCAATAGCATTTTCTCTTGCGTCAAATGACGGTGATGA
>CAZNYY010000184.1:0-5313 GCA_964577335.1 uncultured Oscillospiraceae bacterium
CTTCCTTCCATATCATTGCCCATATAATCTTCAAAGAAAAAATATGTGAAATATGATTTTTGTTTATGTATAAATCAGCCGCCATTTTTTTAATTGAAATATCCCCGTTATAATGCGCAGAACAATATATCAAAATCTTTTGCGTTGTACTCATGCTTTGGTGGGATACATCCTCAAGCTCAAGTACACCGAGCAGCTCGCCTATAAGTGCAATTAAATAAGCATGGCTTAATTTTTCGGACAGCTTGCAGTATTCTCTGACTTTTTGAATTAATACGGGAACTATTTCGGGCACTTGGTCCGATACAAGATGTGATTTCTTAGGTACTTTCATATCAAAAACATCTGTAAAACTGCGAAGAATTAAGGGGTCAAACAAGATAATTTCAACTTCCGCCTTTTGTCTTTGCAGACTGTGAAACACATAGGAAAAGAGAATATATAAATCTCCCTTATTCAGCGTGGTCTGCTTATTGTCAGTAAAAACAACCATATTTCCCTCTGCGACATAATACAGTTCCGCATGCCTATGATACATCGGCGGGAAATAATTTACTTCATTGCACCGCACCGATTGTATGGTCAAATCATTGTTTTCAAATACAGGAAACATATTTACAACCCCTAAAAACGGAAAAATCATTGCTTTTCATTCTTTTTTAATTATATTATATATTATTTTATGCTATAATTCAAGTATAATATATTAAGTGGGGAGGCTATGGAATTTATCATGTCAAAATTTATACCGTTTCCGTTTTACCATGATGATATGCCGATTGACTTATCATTTGTTTTTGAAAACGAAAAACCGGCAGGGAAGCACGGGTTTTTAAAAGCAAAAGGAGACCAGTTCGTCTTTGAAGACGGCACTGTGGGGCGTTTTTGGGGTACTAATTTCAACGGAGGGGCAAATTTCCCCGAATTTCAGTACAGTGAAAAGGTGGCAAAACGCTTGGCAAAAACAGGTGTCAACATGGTGCGTTTTCATCAACTGGATGCAGAGTGGAACACGCCGAATATATTTCAATTTGCCAAAGGGAAAAGATGCAGTTTTACAACGGAATTTGATGTTGAAAGCATGAAAAGGCTGGACTATCTTATCTACTCTTTAAAGCAAGAGGGGATTTATTGTTATATGGATATGTTCACCTACCGAAAATTCAAATCAGGTGATGGAGTGGAAAATGCCATCCTATTGGGAGATGCGGCAAAACCCTATTCAAGCTATAACAGGCGCATGATAGAGCTGCAAAAAAAACTTGCCTATGACCTGTGGACCCATGTAAACCCCTATACGGGTTTGGCTTACAAGGACGACCCGGTTTTCGTTATGGGTGAAGTGGTAAATGAAAGCGATTTATTTAATCTCGGGGAAAATCAAAGGATTATCATAGAACCGTATGTAAGCGAATTTAAAGAGTTGTTTAAAGATTGGGTTTTGGAAAAAAATATTTCATATGATGTAACAAACTGTGACATAAATAACCCTGACGATGATACATTAATACAATTTAAAATACATCTTCAAGAAAAGTATTATATAGAGATGATTTCATTTCTGCGTGAGATAGGAGTTAAAATTCCATTTACAGGCACCAACTGGTGCAGCACCCCTGCAAACATAAAAACGCAAACGGTAACAGATTTCGTTGATGGGCACATGTATTTTTATGATTGGCGTTGGCGGGAATTTGAGAAAAACTGTGAGAATAAAGCCATAACACAGTTTAAAAACTCATATCTTGCAGGCACCGCTTGTACGAGGATATACGAAATGCCGTTTTTCCTGTCGGAATGGGATATGCCGTGGCCCAATGAATTTAGGGGAGAGTCGCCCCTTTATACCGCGGCGATAAGTGCGCTGCAAAACTGGTCGGGCTGTACGATTCACACATATTCATACAGCGCCAATCTGGAAAATATGAAAATACTGGGCAAGGAGTTTTCATCATCCAAGGTAGGAAACACTCCTTACCGTGAAGGTATTTTCAGTACATGGAACGACCCGGCGAAATATGGTCTGTTCTATCATGCAGCACTTATCACCCGCCGGGGGGATGTGTCTGCCGCCGATAATAAAACGGCAGTGGTGGCTGAGGACATGACGAAATGGGATGAGGATGCATATTTGGCTTACACAGAGGTTTCCCAAATTGCAACCTCGTTTGACGAGAAAACTCATGATGGTATCACCCGTATAAATAATGAGAAGAGGGACGGCAGTGAGACAGAGGTTATTTCGGACAACGGACAGGTATATAGAAATTGGAAGAAAAATTACGGTGTAATAGACACGCCTAAAACCAAATGTGCATACGGATTTTTGGGCAAGAACGAAGCAATTCAAATGAACGGACTAAAGGTTGACGGGAAAACGGACTACTCGGTTATTGCTATCAGTTCACTTACAGATGATGATATCAAAAACTCCGACAATATGCTATTGACAGCGGTGGGGCATGCCAAAAACACCGACAGCAAATTTGAAGGGGAACAAATGCTTGATTACGGAAAACCCCCCGTATTAATCGAGGTGACCCGGGCGGATATAGAAATTGAAACATCAGTTGACACCTTAGTGGTGTGGGCAGTCAATGCGGAAGGGCTTTATATAGGCACAGTCCCCACTGTCTATGAAAACGGAGTTTTGAAATTCACGCTCGGAGAAGTGTCGCAATCAATGTATTATCTGATAGTTAAGGAATAACGCATACCAAATTATTATATAGGGAGGTTAGCTATGAATAAATTAAAAATAGGCTGGGCATCACGGGATGTTTCCATCGAAAAACCTATCCATATCCCGGGGCAATTTTATGTACGAATATCCAAGGGGGTATTGGATCCGGTGGAAGTCAACGCACTGGTTATTGAAAACGGGCAGGATATTGTTATTTTTCTTTCAGCGGATTTGGTAGTTATACGGGATTGTCTTTTGGATGAAATAAGAGAAAAAGTGAATGCAAAAAACCCGCAAATCCCGGTCCTTAAAATAGTGATGAACGCTACACACACCCATACCGGGCCCAGTCACTATTCAGACGAAAGGAACAACAAGGCTGCTTCACTCTCGGCGTTTGACGGGCAGTATGATGATGCGGAAGTTGTTTCCGGTAACGAATACAGAAACTTTTTATCAACACAGGCGTGTGACGCTATTTGTGAAGCATATGACAAGCGGACATATGGCGGGGTTGCGTACGGATATGGTTATGCGGTTGTGGCACACAGCCGCCGCACGGTGTATTTTGACGATATCTCAAAGCGCCCGGGCGAAATTAATGACTCGGGGCATGGGGTAAACGGACATGCGAAAATGTACGGGGATACAAATGATGATAATTTCAGTCATTATGAGGCAGGCAGCGATGCTTTTGTTAATCTTCTCTACACCTTCGACGAAAATGAAAAATTAACGGGGGCTATTATAAACGTGCCCTGTCCATCACAAAACTCCGAGGGTGAGTATTTGGTTTCTGCCGATTATTGGCATGACGTAAGATGTGCAATCCGAAAAGAATATGGAGATATCTTTATTTTGCCCCAATGCGCTGCGGCGGGGGATTTATCTCCCCGTATTTTACACTATAAAAAAGCGCAGGAGCGCCGCTATCGCCTAAAATATGAGGGCGAACAGATTGACGGCAGGGTGAGAGGCGTTGAGGAAATATATAACAGGAAGGATATTGCCGAGAGGATTGCAAATGCCTTCACCGAGGTCTATGGCTGGGCAAAGAAGGATATTCAAACAAACCTGCCGCTTGAGCATATAGTTGACACCGTAAACCTTGAACGCCGCCTGATAACGGAGGAGGAGTACTCCGATGTAGTTTTCCAACTTGAAAAATTAGAAGAACAACAATTTATCACCGATGGCACACTGCCGGAGGATAAGCTGCGTGTGAACTCTATTTTGGCAACAAGGCGTAAACGGTTGCAAGGAATAATTGACCGTTATGAATCACAGAAAACAGAAAAAACGCTTCCCATGGAGCTTCATGTTCTTAGAATCGGCAATATTGCATTTGCTTCCAACAGGTTTGAACTTTATATGGATTTTCAGCATAGAATGCAGGCAAGAAGCCCCTTCGAGCAGACATTTATTATACAGCTTTCAGGCCAGCCGGGGACGGGTGGCGGTACATACCTTGCAACGGAAAGAGGGGCAATGGACAAGGGTTATAGTGCAAGTATGTACTGTAATCTTGTTTCGCCGCAGGGAGGTCAGACACTGGTGGAGGAAACGGTTAGCCGCCTAAAGCAAATTTATAAATAATAAATTCAAAAATCATCTGTATTTAAACTAAAAAATACTTGCGGAAAATGCAAAAAAATGTTATAATACCTGCACGGATAATTCTTATTTTTTAAGAAAGTGGGGCAAGGAATATGGGAAAAACAAAGGATGTAATTTTAAACAATGACGGAACATGTACACTGAAATTTAAGGATGATGCTACAGGCAAAAACGGGGTTTTTGACCCGGGGGAAAACCAAGTGGGTCTTACAATTGATGGAATGGGCAGGGCTTCACTGATACTTAGCCAGCACTTCTTTAAAATTTTAAGCGAACACAATATTCCCACTCACTTTATAGACTGCGATGTTGAGGAAGGCACAATGACAGTTCGCTCCCTTAACATTATTCCCGTGGAATTTATATGGCGTGATGTGGCATGGGGGAGTTTTTGCCGTGCATATGGTGTGGAACAGGGGTTTATGCTAAACGGATTAATTGAAGCGACCTTAAAAAGCGATGAGTTGGGGGACCCGCGAATCACAAAAGAAACGCTGATCGCAATTGGAAAGCTGTCTGCGAATGACTATGATACCTGCGTTGACTTTATGGGTAAAATCGGGAATATATTAAAAGCAGAGCTTGCCAAGGACGGCTTGGAATTGTACGATTTTAAACTTGAATTTGGGCACGACAGTGACGGAAATCTGATTTTGGGGGATGAAATTTCCGGCGGTATTTGGAGAGTGTTCAAGGACGGCAAATCCGTTTTACCGATTGATTGTGCAAAAATTATTTGCCCTGAATATTATTAAAAGCGGACTGTGCCCGCTGATATAAACGAAACACAGGAGGACAGGTTCATTGTGTCGACAAATTAGAAGAAGTATGATATATTTTTGTTGAGGTGATGATAGGCAATGCCAAGACAGGCAAGAGTGAAAAGCCAAAGCGATATATATCATATTATGCTAAGGGGTATCAATCAACAAGTCATCTTTGAGGATGAGGAAGATAGCAAAAAATTTATTGAAACACTAAAAACATATAAGGCAATAAGCGGATATAAGCTA
>CAZNYY010000185.1:0-5310 GCA_964577335.1 uncultured Oscillospiraceae bacterium
CATGCAAAACAAAACCTTGCTCCCCCGCATTCCATGATATATGCGGTGTGCTAAGCACAAGAAACGGGTCACGCTTAAAGGGATATATATATTGCATCCCGTTTAGGGCGGCGGTCAAAGAATTGCTTGCTATCATTTCTTCACGTTTTAGAACTTTATCCCCCCCTGTTTTTCCGAACATTCCTCCGGGGAAGGTAATGCTTGTATAACTGCCGTCCGCCTCCGTATTTGGAATGGTAACCCCATGCCACCGATTGTCCTTGCCAAACTTTGCTTGGTACGCCGGAATTTTATATGAGCCCGTGCCAAAATCATCCACCCAGTTGACGGGTGTTATTTTTGCACTGCTCGGCAAAGGCACCGATAAAATAAAGGTCAACAAAATCATAACCAAAACTTTTCTTTTCATAATTAAGTTCCATAGCCTTTCTGCCCATAAAACAAAAATAATAAATTCACTTAACCTTACCGTGGGCGGGTAAGGCTTATAAGTTATGTTAATGAAATGGGTTCCCCCATTCATTAACATAACTTCCCCTCCAAATTTTGCAGCCCTTCATGGTTGGTATTAATCTTTCAGTAAATTTAATAACCTGTAAATCGTCACAGCCGCCTCATCTCTTTGTGCCGTGTTTTGCGGCAGAAATTCATTGCCGGGGTATCCCATGACAAGCCCCAAGGTTCTTGCCCTGTACACAAAGTCCACCGCCCAGCTGCTTATTGTGCCGTCATCCTCAAATTTAGGCATTTCATCATCTTCCGTAACCTTTCCTTCACGCTTCTCATATGCCTCAACAAGCATTTTTGCCATTTGCTCTCTTGTTATGGGTTCATCCGGCGCAAAACGCCCCTCCCCCACACCTGATGCAATGCCTTCTTCAAGAGCGACCTGCACATAACCCGCACTCCAGTCGTCCCCGTCTACATCCGTAAAACCATTTTGATATGGTCGTTCTTCAACACCCAATGCCCGCACAAGCATAGTGACAAACTGCGCTCTTGTTGCTGTTTGATTAAGTTCCAGCGTGTTTCCGTCACCCTGCAATATGCTTTTTTCAAGCATTTCCATAAGCTCCTGCTCTCCCCAATGCCCTTCAAGCTCCGCCTTGTATTTTTCCGATAACCCGCCGCTTGGGGTGGGGGTGGGGGTAGGTTCGGCACTCGGTTGCGGCGGCACTATTACATCGTTTCTGCCGCCGGAACCGCCCGACACACCGCCCGTGCCGTGTTTTTCGGGTTTAGGGGTGCTTACGGGGAGCGTTTCGCTTTCAAACGAGCCTCCGCTTTCAATAGGGGTGTCACCAAAATAAATATACCTTCCCGCAAGCTTAAACGGAACTTCTTTACCGTTAAAAACAACTGTTGTTATTTTTGTCTGTGTATCCGCATACAGTGTCAGTGTTTTAAGGTCAATATCCTGTGACGAGTTTATTGTCGCTCTCGACCCATTAAATTCGACCGACATCTCCCCCACGGGTGCGGTGGATTTAAACAGCGGAATTATTCTTGAACTGTCCGTTACAATTGTTGCATCCTGCACAATCATTTTTGCAATCCTACCGCTTTTATTTTTTTCAACGTACGCAGACCTTCCATCCGTTCTGTAATTTCCGAAGCTCCTCTCCGCTTTTTGCTCCAAATCAAACACCAAATAATAATCAGCGTCTATATAAGTGCTTGAATTTTCCCTGTTAATCAGAATATTCATTGCTGTTACACCGTTATTATTCACATTTGCAAGGGGCAGTTTTTTTGTTTGCACATTTGCTGTTTCGCCGTATTTTTCGGGGTATAAAACGGTATCAAACACCGTGTTGCCTACCGCATCCTTTTCAAAACGCAAATATTGCGTTTCAAAAATCATATTAGTGCCGCCGCCCATGGAGCCGTCAACAATATCAGCCGTCATCTGCTCTGTATCCGCTTGGGCGACCTGTATATTTGCTCCGCCATGGAAATTACTTCTGCCTTTTAACTCCTGCTCATCCAAAGTAATATTAGCTGCGGGCAGCATATGCCAATGCTGTTTGTAATTATTGGATACCGCTTGGTTTGATGGCTCCATATAGTCATTTATAATCCAAAAACCCGGTTTTATAAACAAAGTGTTTCTTGTATGTTTTACATCATTGTATCCATATGCTGTAATGGTAAAATTATCATATGTTCTGTTTGTTTCAAACCGCACCTCATCCCCCGCGCGTTCCAAAGCAAGGTCTTGATTTCTATTGTTAAATTCCACAGTATTATGGTGCCTTGTTGTCTTTAGGTCAATCGTACTGCCGCTGTATGAATAAAACAGTTGGTCGGTTAGCAAATATTGTCCGAAAGCATAAAGGATAATAGCATTTTCATCCTGATGCCTGTGTGATTCCCGTGCCCCGAATGCAGATGTAAACAAATACATATCCGACTTGTCGTCCCACCCCGTACGCATGATATATTTCTTGCCCACGGGATAGCGCACGGTCAGCACTTCAGGCTTAGTTCCCTCTCTGCCGTCGGTCCCCAAATATAAAAGTTCGGGGTCGTTATACCTTCTGCCTGCACTTTCAAAAGCAGTTTTTCTTGTGGTGGTATATCTGCCGCTGTCCCCCCACTGCGAATCCCTTGTGCCGGGCATAACAAGATGCATAACATACCTGTATGCCTGGTGAATTGCCTCATGCCTTTCCGGCAGCAAAATGGTTTCATCAAGACCCGCATATTCCAAACAAACATCAAAGTTTAGCATGTCCGCCAGGCCTCCCAAAGCGTAGCCTATCGCCGCCTCACGCATTGAAAAGTCTTCCCTTATCATACCTTCGCTTCCAACATCGCCCATGATGTTGCTCTCACCCAGCCATGTTGCCCGTTCAAGCAGTTCATCTTTAATCCTAAACTCTTTGTAATAGGCTATCAAACTTGACAACCCTTTTGTCTGATACGTTCTCCAGTTATTGTTTTGGTCGGCATCATCTAAATTTTCTCTTGCCTCCCTCCACATATGTTTTAGGGTCGCCGACCATAAATCCGGTGTCATATACTCGCTGTCAATCATAAACATCAGCGCAGGCGGCACATTTGCAGCCCGTACGGAGCCGTCAAGCGACCCGGTGGTTCCCGGTCTTTTGCACCACCTCGGAGTATTGCCGTATTGGTTTAGATACCCTATCCATTGCCTAAAAAAGTCATGCGCCACCATTGCGTTTTCTTTTTTGTCACTATAATATGTTCTCAGATAAAATCCCACCCAAGCAAATCGTGCCAGCTCCTCCGGATATCGGTACGAACAGAAATAATAGGCACCGTCCCGTGGTCTGAGGCTTGAAATCGACTCAAAATACTTTAAATAGGGTAATCCGTCATTTGAAAATATAGCATGCTCAATTTCACCCGCATCCCCCTGATAGTATTTAACCGTTTCCTCCCGCCACTGGTTAGTGGGAAACCTAAACGCAACCACTTCTGCCACATCGGTTCCCCCTATGTTTTTGCCGTAAAGCTTTAATCTTGCGTTTGTTATATCAGCCGAGGCGTCAACACCCGATAAATCAAATTTAAGAAATGCTCTTTTCGTGTTTTCGTCAATCAATATATCCGAATTAATGGATGACACACTTTCCTCAACCAGTAAATCGGGTTGCAAACCATATGAATTATTTTGGTTTGTGGAAGGAGATATGGTTGCATCGTCAGTCGGGTAATACGATGTAGTTACGCCTTTGGAAGTTATCTCCAAAACAGGCGGATTGGCGCCTGAAGCGTTTCTGCTTTCAATAGTTACGCTTGACCCGTCCTTCCTAAGCCCTACAAGATAGATGGACAACTGCCCGTCAGCAGCCGAAACTGCAGCCGGCATATATTCCGCCACATCAATTGTACTGTACTCGTATTCCTTTCCGAACTCAAAAATATCGTAAAGAGTATAGTTACTGTTAGTGTTATAATTAAAATTATTTTGCAAAAGGTATGTGCTTAAAATACCGGTTCTTGTTGCGGCTCCTGGTTTTGGAGTAGTGTAATATTTATAAGTTTCCCTATAATACTCCAGTACCTCCTGCTTTGCAAGGGCATAATTACCCGCCTTTGCGGCTTCTTGCACGGCATACATTTCGGGGTATTTCTCATAATCAAAATATCCCGTGCGGGTCCATTCCCCCGTATCATTATTATAAGCCCCGTAAAACTCCTCGTCCGAGATACTGATTTTATTGTCCACATAACTCAGTACTATATCGTCCTCCGCAAGCTCCGAAAAAAGCTCTGCCGTCAGTATTTCAGGTGCCGATGTTTCGGGAACCTCCTCCTTTATAATCTCCTCGGTTTCACTGTTCATAGCTACAACAGGGATTTTATAAAAACCGCCAAAAGATGTTACACTAAATACAATGGCAAGAAATATTGCCAAAAAAGCATTCTTTTTACCTAACAAAACGCATCCCTCCTTTATTTTTAACCCCATCAAAGCAGAAAGAATAAAAGCTTTGCTGCTTCTGCACGGGTTGCGTTATTTTTCGGGTTGAAATTATAGTTTTGGTCTCCACTTAAAACACCTTTTTCCCTAAGCCTTTTTACGGCTTCACGCGCGTAATCGCTAATATCACTTTCATCATCAAACTCATTTGTGCCGCCCTCATTCTCAAAATCCAATTCCAATAGCGAGAGGGCATTTTGTATCATTACAGCCATGTCCTGCCTTGTGATGTACTGTCCGACCCCAAATTCCGCCGCTCCAATACCCTTCACAAGCTGCATTTCATATGCCGTTGCCACATAGCCAAAACTCCAATGGTCATCCCCTAAATCCTCAAAGGGAATTACACCGTTCGTGTCAGGTTCAAGCCCTATCGTCAGCACCAGCATTTTTATAAATTCCTCACGGGTGACATACCTCTGCGGTTCAAATTTTAAATTCCCGTATCCGTTTACAATCCCCTGCTTTGCCAATACATTGATACTGTCCTGTGCCCACTCCACGTTACCAAGGTCGTCAAACAAAACTTCCTCGATAGGGGGTGGTGTCGGCTGCGGCAGTTTTTCGGCAGGTGTTTCCGTCACAAAAGGCACGGAATAGGAGGGAGAACCACCCCCGCTGTTTCCTTTGGTTACGGGTTTTGGCTGACCTGTTCCCGTGCATAAATGTTTGTATGTTTTTACTGCCTTTGCATTACCGTATGAAAAGGTTGCCGTTAGGGTAACCTGGGTGGTGGTTTCAGGTCTTTTAACCTTGCCTGCGCTGTCAATTATCTCGGGATGGCTTGAAGTCCATGTTATGGACGAGCCATAGGTGGCGCTCGAAGGCAAAGTAATGTCCCCCGTCACCTCATA
>CAZNYY010000186.1:0-5282 GCA_964577335.1 uncultured Oscillospiraceae bacterium
CACATTTGATGTAATTCATAGTGTCATATATCGCCATGCCCGATGTGATTGAACCGCCGGGGCTGTTGATATACAGGTTTATGTCTTTATCAGGGTCCTCACTCTCCAAAAACAAAAGCTGTGCGACAACAAGGCTTGCCGTAACATCATTAACCTCATCGCCCAAAAATATTATCCTGTCTTTTAAAAGACGGGAAAAAATGTCATACGAGCGCTCTCCCCTATTTGTTTGCTCAATAACTATTGGTACTAAACTCATTTACTAACACTCCTTTTCTTCTTGGGTTCTTTCATCTTTGCATTATCAACTAAAAACTCAAGCGTTTTGTTTATCCTCATATCTCCCCTCATATTGTCAAGGGAATCTTTCATTATTTCTTTAATCTTATCAAGCTCCATCTTATACTGGTCACCCATCTTCTGAAGCTCTGCGTCCATTTCTTCGTCCGACACGGAAATCTCCTCAAGGTCTGCCACTTTGTTTAGAATAAGATTTGATTTTACGGCCTTCTCCGCATTTTCCGTAAACTGCTCACGGATTTTACTCATATCAAGTCCCGTGTACTGCGCATACTGCTCAAGTGACATCCCCTGGGATGACAGGCGGTAAGAATAATCCTGAACCATTTTGTCCGTCTGCTGTTCTATCATGCACTGAGGGATATCAATTTTTGTTTTATCTGATATCGCCTGCAAAACATTCTCCTCGGTATCTCTTTTCGCACGAAGTTCGGCATCCTCGGTAAGGCGTTTTTTTATGTCTTCCACAAGCTGTGCATAAGTATCAAATTCACTTACATCTTTAGCAAACTCGTCATCAGCCTCCGGCAGTTCCCTAACCTTTATGGCGTTTATTTTAACCTTAAATTCGGCATCCTTCCCCTTTAACTCCTCCGAATGATATTCTTCCGGGAATTTAACCTTCACCAAAACTTCCTCATCAATATTTTTGCCGACAAGCTGTTCCTCAAACCCCGGTATAAATTGACCCGAGCCTATTGTAAGCTCGTGGTTTTCACCCTTGCCCCCTTCAAAAGCCGTGCCATCAGTAAAGCCCTCAAAATCAATCACGGCAATATCATCATTTTGCACAGCTCTATCACTCACATCAACCATACGGGCATTTTTATCCCTCATTGCCAAAACTTCTTTTTCAATATCCTCATCAGAAACCGCATAATCTAACTTATCCACTTCAACGCCCTTGTATTCATCTAAATTTACATCGGGCCGAACCCAAACCGTAGCGCTGAACTTAAATTTCTCGTCGCCGCCTATATTTATAATGTCAATTTCGGGGCGGTCAACAGGGTCAATCCCCTTTTCCTCCACCGCTTTATCATATGCATCAGGGCAAATAATGTTTATCGCATCCTCGTAAAAAACACCTTCGCCATAATATTTTTCAACAAACCTTCTGGGTGCTTTTCCCTTACGAAAACCAGGTATTGTTATATGTTTGACGTTTTTAATATAGGATTTGTTCAACGCATCCTCAAAAACATCATCATCCACTTCTATTTCAAGTGTTATCTTGTTTTTTTCATTTTCTTTAATTTCTACATTCATTTGTTAATCCCCCTAATTAATTTTGGATACATCTTATAAATTACATCAAAATCATTCGGATTTTGATGTAATTTCGCATCGCCGTTTCCGAACAAGGGTGAGGAAAATATCGGCGGCGAATAAAAACAATATATAATAACTGCTTTGCGGTTATTATATCATAAATAAGAAATATTTCAATACCTTCACCTTAAAATTTCTGTATTTTGTAAATTTGCACCATATAATCCTTGGAAAATGATTTCAAAATAATGCACTTTAATAAGATTGATTTTTTAACCGATATGCCACAACTTCCGTCACCAATCCGTCATGCTCATAAATGGGCTTTAAAGTCTGCAAATAAACTCTATTATATATTATAACATGCCAGCCAATAAAATACAATGCAGCTTTTTACAAATAACCGTTAAAACGCTTGACATTCAGCCAACAAAAGTATATAATAATATAAAAGAAATGCTGAGATTTGGAGACGCATTCAAAAAAGGTTTACGGACCTTTTTTGAATGCGTCTTTTTATACCTAAACGAAGGAAGGTGATGCGATGTTTGACGTATTTATTATAGGCGCCGGAGTGGTGGGTGCGCTCACCGCACGAGAACTTTCGCGCTACAAATTATCTGTTTGTGTGGCGGATATGCAAAGTGATGTGGCAATGGGCGCCACCCGTGCCAACAGCGCAATTGTGCATGCGGGGTTTGACGCACCCGAGGGCTCGCTTAAAGCCAAACTAAATGTGAAGGGTGCAAAAATGATGCCTGCACTTGCAAAAGAACTTGGAGTAAGCTATATAAAAAACGGTGCTTTGGTGATAGGTTTTGATGATGAGGATAGACAGAAAATAAAAGAATTGTATGAACGGGGAATAAAAAACACAGTGGAGGAGCTTGCTGTTTTAGATAAAGCACAGTTGAGGACACTTGAGGCAAATATCTCCCCTGACGCTGTATGCGCACTTTTTGCCCCCACAAGTGCCATAATCTGCCCCTATGAGTTAACAGTTGCCGCCATTGGAAATGCCATGGATAACAAAGCCGAGCTTTTGCTAAATTTTAAGGTGGAAAAAATTGCATCCTGTGACGACGGTTTTGAAGTGACGGGCGGAGGAAAAACGTACAAAACAAGATGTGTTATAAATGCGGCCGGGCTTTATTCCGATGAGGTTGCAAGGCTTGTGGGGGATGAAAGTTTTTACATACGCACCCGCAAGGGTGAATATTTGCTTTTGGACCGTGAGTGTAAAAATATAGTATCACATACTATTTTCCGTACCCCATCTGACAAGGGCAAGGGTATTTTGATATCCCCTACTGTGGACACAAACCTTATCCTGGGTCCGACTTCAGAAGTGTCGGAAGATAAAACCGACACTTCAACCACCCCTCATGGACTGGAAAAAATAATAAATGAAACTTCAAAAATGATGACGGGCATTCCTTTTGGCAAGGTTATTACCTCTTTTTCGGGGTTGAGAGCAGCAGGAAGTACAGGCGATTTTATAATTAATATGCCAATTAAGGGTTTTATAAATGCCGCAGGGATTGAGTCTCCCGGCTTGTCCGCTTCCCCTGCAATTGCCGAATATTTAATGGAATTCGTGGCAAGCTCCGGTATACCTTTAGAGCTAAAGACCAATTTTAACCCTATAAGAAAACCCATGCGTTCTTTTAGGAATTTGTCCGTAGAAGAAAAAAACAAAATTATATGTAAGAACAGCAAATACGGCAAAATAGTATGCAGATGCGAGGAGGTCAGCGAAGGGGAAATTATAGATGCCATACACACAAACCCCAAGGCCACTACCTTAGATGGGATTAAACGGCGCACAAGAAGCGGTATGGGCAGATGCCAAGGCGGGTTTTGTTCGCCCTCTGTTTTGGAAATTCTCTCCCGTGAAATGAATGTGCCAATGGAGTGCGTCACAAAATCAGGCGGCAACTCTTACATGATTTGTGCAAGAACAAAGGGAGGGCGTGCTGATGCGAAAAATTGATATTGTCATCATCGGCGGGGGTCCTGCAGGGATGAGCGCCGCCGTGAGCGCATATCGGCACGGCGCAGAAGATATAATTATTTTGGAACGTGACGATGGGTTGGGCGGTATTTTGCAGCAGTGCATCCACAATGGCTTTGGACTGCATAAATTTAAAGAGGAACTGACGGGACCCGAGTATTCCCACAGATATGAAGCACAAATGGAAGAAATGAAAATTCCGTATTTGTTAAACACCGCCGTACTAGGTTTATCACCCGACAAAATTGTAACTGCCGTAAACGAAGCTGAGGGAATTTTTAAGATACAGGCCAAAACAATTATTTTGGCAACAGGTTGCAGGGAGCGCCCGCGTGGCGCACTGAGTATTCCGGGGAACCGACCCGCAGGTGTTTACAGTGCAGGAACCGCTCAAAAGCTTGTAAATATCAAGGGATATATGCCGGGGAAGGAAGTAGTCATATTAGGCTCGGGCGATATAGGTCTTATAATGGCAAGGCGCATGACCCTGGAAGGGGCAAAAGTTAAAGCAGTATGTGAAATTATGCCGTACTCAGGAGGGCTTGCGAGAAATATTGAACAGTGCTTAAATGATTTTGACATCCCGCTTTTGCTAAGCCACACGGTAGTGCAAACGCATGGAGATGAGCGTTTGTGCGGCGTGACCGTTGCACCCGTGGACGAGAATTTGAAGCCTGTAATGACCCATAGCAAATACATCCCATGTGACACCCTTTTGTTGTCTGTGGGTTTAGTTCCTGAAAATGAGCTTGCAAAGTCTGCCAAAATCATTCTTGACCCTGTCACAGGCGGCGCTGTGACGGACGAGAACAGGCAGACATCTGTAGGCGGTATTTTCTCGTGCGGAAACGCTTTGCATGTGCATGATTTGGTGGACTATGTTTCAGATGAGGCAGAAATCGCAGGACGGGCAGCAGCAAAATATATAAAAAAGGGAGATTTGCGTGCAGCCGAAGTACAAATAAAACCCGCAAAAGGGATTAAATATTGTGTTCCCCAGAAAATTACGGGGACAAAGAGTGCAAAACTGTATTTCCGTTCCGATGGAGTGTATAAAAACGTAAATATTTGTTTGACGGATGGTAACCACCTTATTGCCTCTGCAAAAAGGCGTAAAATCCTTCCTGCCCAGATGCAGGAGATTAGACTGACATCCTCAGCCGCCGCAGAAATTAAAGGGAAAACAATATCCCTTGGTTTGGAGGAAGCTGATGACTAAAAGTTTCACTTGCATTGTATGCCCTGTTGGGTGTAATATAAAGACCAAGGTCAGGGACGGAGAATGTGTGGATATTACGGGTTATGCTTGCGAGAGGGGCAGGGTTTACGGCATAAACGAATGCCTGCACCCCTTGCGAACACTTACCACCACGGTTTTTGCAGGCGAGGGTAAAATGTTGCCCGTAAAGACTGACAGACCCATTCCAAAAGAACTTATCTTTGACTGCATGAAAGTTATAAATGCGGCTGTGGCAAAACCCCCGTTGAGGGTTGGCAGTGTTATTATAAAAAATATTTGCGGCAGCGGTGCTGACGTTGTTGCCGCAAAGAGCATGAGGTGAAAGAATGGTAAATCTTGAACGGAGTCCGATTATTGCGGCCGTGAGAACATGGGAAGACTTTTGGGCGGCGGCACACTCTCCTGTGGAAACAATATTCATGATAAATTCAAGTATTCTTACCCTTGAAAAAAGTA
>CAZNYY010000187.1:0-450 GCA_964577335.1 uncultured Oscillospiraceae bacterium
TTTTTACAACTTCTATTGCCTCATGTGCCAAGGGCTCCATTTTCACAAACCACTGCTCGGAGGTCAACGGCTCAACCGTTGTACTGCAACGGTAACATTCGCCAACGTTATGGGAATGCTCTTCGGTTTTTACAAGATATCCGCCGCTCTCCAAATCACTGACAATTTTGCGCCTTGCATCATAGCGGTCAAGTCCCTCATAGGTACCGCCGTTTGAATTTATTGTACCGTCGTCATTTAAAACCTTAATCTGCTCAAGATTATGTCGCAGCCCAACCTCAAAGTCATTCGGGTCATGTGCGGGGGTAATTTTCACCGCACCCGTGCCAAATTCCATATCCACATAATCGTCCGCAATAAGGGGGATTGTGCGCCCCGTAAGCGGAAGAATTAATTTTTTACCAATAAGTGCAGCATAACGCTTATCATCGGGGTTTACCGCCACGGCAG
>CAZNYY010000187.1:460-5258 GCA_964577335.1 uncultured Oscillospiraceae bacterium
GGGTTGTGGCAACTGTTACATAACCGCTCCCGTCCTCAAACGGGTAGCTTACATGCCAAAAGCTGCCCGCCTGCTCGGTGTAGCTTACCTCGGCATCAGAAAGTGCGGTGGTACAGCTTGGGCACCAATTAATAATCCTGTTTCCCTTATATATAAGCCCCTTTTCGTAAAGGCTTACAAACACTTCCAAAACCGCACGGCTGCAACCCTCGTCCATTGTAAAACGCTCCCTCGTCCAGTCGCAGGAGCTGCCTAGCTTTTTAAGCTGATTTATAATTCTGTCACCGTAATTGTTCTTCCATTCCCAAACACGTTCAAGAAACTTTTCGCGCCCCAAATCATGACGGGTAAGCCCTTCATCACGGAGTTGTTCTTCAACCTTAATCTGGGTTGCAATCCCCGCATGATCCGTACCGGGTACCCAAAGAGCACTAAACCCTTGCATCCTTTTAAAACGCACAATTATGTCCTGAAGCGTTTCGTCCAGCGCATGCCCCATATGGAGCTGCCCTGTTACATTAGGCGGAGGAATAACCATTGAAAACGGAGGTTTCCCGTCGGAGGGATCCGCCCCGAAATATCCTTTTTCAAGCCATTTTTCATAAAGCCTGTCCTCAACTTGGGCAGGATCATAAACCTTACTCAAATTTTCCAAAATAATATCACCATCCCATATAAAAAAGCGTTTACTGTAAATCTTTTAATTGCCTAAATTATGAAAACCCCCTTATCACACGGATAAGGGGTTTCTATGGTCGGAGTGGTGGGACTTGAACCCACGGCCTCTTGGTCCCGAACCAAGCACTCATACCAAACTGAGCTACACCCCGATATGCTATAAACCGCTGTTTTGCAAGGCTTGCGGTGCTTTGTAGAAAGAACTATTACTACTTATACTACTTAAATTTTTGTCAAACACAATTTTCCAAAACCCAAGTACATAGCAATAAACATTATAAAGCTTTTTTCTTGTTAAGTCAAGCAGTTTATTATGTGTTTTAGCATAAAGTTTTTTGTTTTATCTGATTTTATATATTTTTAATGCTAATTTGGCAAGTTAAAGGAGCCAAAAACCTAAAAAAATAAAATTTGTGTTGTTTTTTCTTGGGATTGATTGTATAATTATATGACGGCATTTTAGAAGGAGGGGGCTTTGTGTTCAAAAATATCAGGTATGACATTAGGGCTGTTATGGACAGAGACCCTGCGGCGAGAAGTGCTGCCGAGGTGTTTTTGCTGTATCCCGGTATATGGGCGGTTATATTTCATCGTCTTTCACATTTCTTGTTTAAAAAGCGCCGTTTCTTCCTGGCAAGGCTTATTTCCCAGTTTTCCCGATGGGTTACCGGAATTGAAATTCATCCGGGGGCGACTATCGGGAGAGGGTTTTTTGTTGACCACGGGATGGGCGTGGTTATAGGTGAAACTGCTGAAATAGGTGACAATGTAACCATTTATCAGGGTGTGACGCTTGGGGGAACCGGCAAGGACAAGGGGAAACGGCATCCCACAATCGGCAACAATGTGCTGATTGGTACGGGGGCTAAGGTGCTTGGACCGTTTCGTGTGGGGGACAACTCGAAGATTGCCGCAAATGCGGTTGTTTTAAACGAGGTGCCGCCAAACTGTACTTGTGTGGGCGTGCCGGCCCGTGTAATAAAGCAAGACAACAAAAGGTTTTCAAACCTTGACCATATTCATTCGCCCGACCCGATTGCGCAGGAGCTTGCAAGATTACTTGGGCGAATAGAGAAGCTTGAAAGTAAGCTAAACATAAAAAACAATTCTGAAGGCGGAAATGAGGATTAATTAATGAAACTTTATAATACACTAACAAGAAGTAAACAGGAATTTGTGCCGATAAAAGAAAATGAAGTGAAAATGTATTCCTGCGGACCTACGGTATACAATCTCTTTCATATAGGGAATGCACGACCCTTTATAGTGTTTGACACTTTAAGGAGGTATTTGGAATACAAGGGGTACAAGGTAACATTCGTGCAAAACTTTACCGATGTTGACGACAAACTAATAGCACAGGCGCAGAGGGAAGGGTTGACGGTAGCCGAGGTTGCGGAAAAATATATTGACGAGTATTACAGGGATGCCGAGGGGCTTGGGATTAAAAAGGCGGATGTTCACCCCAGAGCAACCGAGAATATAGAAGAAATAATAAAGCTTATTGAAACCTTGATAGAGAAGGGGCACGCATATGAGGTGGAGGGTGATGTGTATTTTGACACGAAAAGCTTCCCCGAATACGGCAAATTAAGCCACCAACCGCTTGAAGAGCTTGAGGCGGGGGCGAGGATAGATGTCGGCGAAAAAAAGAAGGAGGCTATGGACTTTGCCCTTTGGAAGGCAGAAAAGCCGGGTGAAATATCATGGGAAAGCCCGTGGGGGGATGGACGCCCGGGTTGGCATATAGAGTGTTCCGCAATGGCGCAGCGTTTTTTAGGAGAGAGTATTGATATTCACAGCGGCGGGCGGGATTTGATTTTCCCGCATCACGAAAACGAGATAGCCCAAAGCGAGGCCGCAAGCGGCTGCTGTTTTGCGAATTATTGGTTACACAATGGGTATATTAACATTGACAACACAAAAATGTCAAAATCAAAAGGCAACTTTTTTACCGTGCGTGATATTGCCGAAAAATATGGGTATGAAGTTGTCAGGTTTTTCATGCTGTCGGCTCATTACAGAAGCCCCATAAATTTCAGTGACGAGCTTTTAGCGGCGGCAAAAACAGGGATGGAAAGACTGTACAATTCCAGAAACAGCCTTCGGGATGCGGCAGGGGGGGCAGGTGTTTTGCCGGAGGATGCAGCGGCGCTTCGTGACAAGTTTTTTGATGCAATGGATGATGACCTAAACACCGCCGATGCCATAGCCGCACTGTTTGAACTTGCAAGGCTGTCAAACACCCTCGTTGCAGAAGAAGTAGCGCCGGGTGTTTTGGCGGAGTGCTTAAAGCTTATGGAAGAACTTTGCGATATTTTAGGTATATTAACTCAGGATGAGGACACTGAAATTGACGATAAAATTCAAAAACTGATTGATGAGCGTCAGCGGGCAAGGGAAAACCGTGACTTTGCACGGGCAGACGAAATTCGTGACACACTCAAAGAGCAGGGTATAATCTTGGAGGACACCCGTGACGGGGTAAAATGGAAAAAGGAACAACTTTAAATTTTGCAAACGAAAGGTAATTGGGTATGGAATTTTCTTTGAGTGCCGACGAATATTCGCCCTTGGTTTTGGCGTATATGGGCGACTCGGTATACGAACAGTATGTGCGGGGCAGGCTTGTGTCGTGCGGAAATATGCCGGTGGGGCTTTTGCACCGCCGTGCGACGGAGTTTGTAAGCGCGCCCGCCCAGTTTGAGGCGGCACGGTATATTTTGCCGTTTCTTACCCCGAATGAGGACAGGGTTTTTCGCAGAGGGCGAAACGCACATCATGCAACCGTGCCAAAAAATGCTTCGGTTGTTCATTACAGGCACGCAACGGGTTTTGAAGCGCTTGTCGGGTATTTATATATCAAAGGGGAGAATGACAGGCTTTTACATATACTGGATTTAGTGTATGAAAGGCTTTTTGGTAAAGCCTCGGGAGGCGAAGAATATAAAGTATAAGACTACCGTAAGGGATTTATTGTTTATAATATGCGGCTGTGCAATATCGGCTGCCGCACTTGATTTGTTTTTAATTCCGCTTCATATAGCCCCCGGCGGGCTTGCCGCCCTGGGCGGGATAGCACAGCATTATCTGCCGATTACTGCCGGTATTGCAGTTGCTGTTATGAATATTCCGCTTTTTTTGGCAAGTTTGAAGATGAAAAAGGTGTTTTTTTATAAATCACTTGTCGGGGCGGCGGCTTTTTCCCTGTTTCTTGACCTGTTTTCACGTTTTCAGGTAATAACGGATGACCTTATGATGGCGGCAATATTCGGCGGGCTTATGATGGGCGTGGGATTTGGGATTGTATTTTTAGGCGGCGGTTCATCAGGAGGAACGGACATTGCAGGATGGCTTATTTTAAGAAAGTTTCCGAATATAAAATTGGGACGTGCAATCTTGATTTTTGATTTGGTGATTATAGCCGTTCAAAGCTTTATTTACGGGAACATTACCCTCGGCTTTTATGCGGCGGTGGGTATGTATATAAATTCAAAGGTAATTGATAGTATTTTGGAGGGCGGAACCTCCGCAAAAACGGCATATGTAATAAGCGGGCAGTGCGAGGAAATAGCAGGGCGCATAACAAAGGAAATGGGGCGGGGGGTCACGGGTCTTTTAGCAAAGGGAATGTACACGGGGACTGACAGACTTGTTTTGCTTTGCACGGTGTCCGGGAGGGAATTGCCCCGCTTAAAAAAAATTGTTAAAGAGGCCGACCCGAATGCGTTCATTATAATGAACGATGTTAAAGAGGTTTTGGGTGAGGGCTTTGGCAGTATAAATAACATATAAAGGAGAGTGTGGTTTGTGGAGCAGGTAAAAAAGGACAGGCTTGCCGAAATTGCCAATAATATCCGCATAGGTGCTTTGACGGCGGTTTACAGCGCGGGTGCGGGGCATCCGGGCGGGTCGCTTGGGATAGCGGAAATTTTGGCGTACTTATATTTTGACGTAATGAAGGTGGACCCGAAAAACCCTAATGACACCGGGAGGGACCGCTTTGTGCTTTCAAAAGGGCATTGTGCGCCGGGGCTTTATGCGGCACTTGCGGAGAGAGGGTATTTCCCGAAGGAGGACTTGAAGGGGTTTAGAAATGCGGAGAGTTATCTTGAGGGGC
>CAZNYY010000188.1:0-5214 GCA_964577335.1 uncultured Oscillospiraceae bacterium
TGCTGTAGAGGTATGCATACCGATCCGGTGTTTAAAAAAGCGGTTGAAAAAAATCTTATAAATCCTTTTTTGGATTACAGTGAAAATGATATAATAGAGCTTATATTCATGCCCGGGTTTTCTACTTTGGACAGTGCGGATGACATTTCGGGCAGGGGAGTGGGGCTGGATGTGGTTAAAAACCAAATTTCAAAAATGGGTGGAAATGTTACGGTTAAAAGCACCAAAAATGCCGGGACCTCGTTTATTATGCAGCTACCGCTTAGTATTTCGGTGATAAGCGGCGTGGTTACAAGAATGGCGGACGAGGAATATATTCTGCCTTCCGCATATGTAAATTGTGTATACAAACCTAAAAGCGGAGAAATAGAAACCCTCATGGGCAAGGAAAGTGTTGTTAAAATACAGGGTAAAACAGTGCCAATTCTTCGTGTTAGGGGTCTTACGGAAAATTGTGATATTTCGGATTGTGTTTTTGTGATTTTGGAGGCGTCGGGAAGGCTTGTGGCACTGCCTGCAACCTCAGTATCTGGCAAGTGTGATGTGGTTTTAAAGCCTTTGGGTGAAGGGTTTGAGGGGCTTGAATACACCTTTGGCGCAACAATACTCGGCAACGGACGGGTAGCGATGATTTTGGATGCAGAAGGAATGATGAAAAAGGAGTGTGGATAAAATGAAGCGGGCAGGAAAGTTTCTTGCGTTTTGCCTTGAAAATGAGTATTATGCGGTTGAAATGGAATCAGCCGTGGAAATTATGCGTGTATGCGAAATAACCCGCATTCCTCTGGCACCCCCGTTTGTCAAGGGGGTAATAAATCTAAGAGGGTCGATAGTGCCTCTTTTGGATTTGAAGGTGAAATTTGGTTTTGGGCAAAAAGAGTACGGTGAAAAGGCGTGCATTATTATTATTGAAACTGTTTCCGACGGCAAGAAAAAACTTGCGGGCATTTTGGCGGATACTGTTTTGGAGGTTTTGGAAATTGTGCCTGATGAGATAAAAAAACCGCCGCAGGCAATTAATTCGGAGTATATCAAGGGCATTTTCTCTGCGCTGGACAAAACCTTTTGGCTGCTTGAACTGGATAATGCGCTAAGCTTTGATGATGCCAATTTGAATGATTGACTTCTTATCCGGTATTACCGGCTTTTGCGCCGCACCGCCCCGCAGTACGGCGTTTTAATTTCAGCGGGAGAAAGGCATGAAAAGGGATGAATAAAGGGATAAGTATTAATGCAAAAATCGTTGCCCTCGGAGTTTTGATAGTGCTTATAGTATCTTCCGTGGGGATAGTTTGCATAAGGGGGCTTCGCATTTCGGGTGAACAGGTTTCGGAAATGGTTGACGAAACACTGCCCTTTACACAGGAGCTTATTGTGATTGACAGGCTTAACAGTTCAATTGTGGCATCTCACAGAACCCTTCTTATTGAGGGTATCTCTCCGCAGCAGGCACAGAATGAACTTTCAAGCGTGCAAAGTGCATTTGAGAAGATTGACGGGGCAGTTGAAACGGTTGAACAGCTTCTGGCACTCGGAGTGACGAGTGAAATATCGGATTTTTGGAATACATATAAAAGGGAATGGGGGCTATTTTGGGTCAGTGCAGAAGGCAACCAAGCTCTTTTAAGGGAATACTATACAAATGGAAATGAAGCGGCGTTGGTGGCAGCGAGGGAGGAGAGTTTGCGCTATAGCCCGCAGAACAGCGTATCATTCTTTGATGACATGGCATCAAGAGTAAAGGATGAGAAGGGCGATGTAAAATCCGTTTATAATCTCACGCTCACTATGATTTTAGTCGCTATCGGAATAGGTCTTATAATAGCTGTCGGAATATCTTTTTATGCTATACACGGCTTGTCAAAACCCGTTGCAAAGGTTATTGACAACTTGAATATGTCAATAAACCAGCTTGCATCGGCATCCGTGCAAGCATCAGCAAACGGACAGCAGCTTGCTGAGGGCAATGCCGAGCTTGCCTCTTCCATTGAGGAAACCTCGTCCACTTTGGAGGAGTTTACTTCCATGATAAAACAAAGCAATCAAAATACCGCTGACTGCGCCAAACTTTCGCTACAGTCTAAGAAACTGGCGGACAAGGGCTACGGTGAAATGATTTCAATGCTTAAAATGATTAACGAAATAAAGGATGCAAGCGGTCAGATGGCAAAAATAATCAAGGTTATTGACGAGTTGGCATTTCAAACGAATATTCTTGCAATAAATGCCGCAATTGAAGCGGCACGTGCGGGAGATGCGGGGCAAAGTTTTGCGGTTGTTGCGGACGAAGTGCGAAACCTTGCGCAGAGAAGTGCCGATGCCGCAAAGAATACGGAAGTGATAATCGCAAGAAATATAGGTATCACGGAAACAAGCTCGGAGCAGATTGAGAAGATTGTAGACTCGCTTACAAGCATTACAGAACAAACCACAAAGGTAAATGAACTTATAGAGGAGGTTGCCTCAGCAAGTGATGAGCAGGCGCAGGGGATTTTAAGTATAAACAGTGCCATGTCACAAATGGAAAGAGTGACCCAGTCAAATGCCGCAAATGCTGAGGAAAGCGCATCCTCAGCGGAGGAGTTGAGCGGTCAGGCGGAGGCATTGAATGAGATGGCAAAAAGCCTTACGAAACTTGTTTACGGCAGCGAAAATTCTGAAACGGACAAGTATACAAGACCGAGTTTTCCTAAAAGATATACAACAGTGCATAAGAATGCAATTACTGTAAGCCCCGAGGATATTATACCCCTTGACGGTGACGGGGACGGATTTTAAATGCGCTTTTCTACGGAAATTTTTAGTAAATACAGAGATTTTATAAATGCGAGTTTTGGCATTTATTACGGTGATATAAAAAAAGAGCTTCTTAGGATAAAGATTGACAAATGCCTGATAAAGTCGGGCGTGAAGGGATATGATGATTTTTTTGGGCTGTTAGTTTCCGGCGACGAGAAGTATTTGCGGCTTTTTACCGATGAAATAACGGTCAACAAAACCGGGTTTTTTAGAGAAAACGACCATTTTGAGATGTTGCGGGACAGGCTTCCCGTAATGTGCGCCGGAGGGAATATTGCGAAAAACAGTGAAATAAGGGTATGGAGTGCTGCCTGCTCAACCGGACAGGAGCCGTATACCATTGCCGCTGTTTTGCATGATGTGTTGCCGCCTCACATAAACATAAAAATTTTGGCGACTGACATAAGCTCCCGCGTGCTTTTGGCGGCGACAGCGGGACGCTATTCGATTGATTTGAAGGACGAAATACCAAAAAGATATTTTGAACGTTATTTTACGGAGGACGGGGACAGCATAACCGTTAACGATAATATTAAGACCCTGGTGCGATTTCGCCATTTTAACCTGATGGACCGATTTCCTTTTTCGGGTCTTTTTGATATTATTTTTTGCAGGAATGTGATGATTTATTTTGACCTCGCCACACAGCAGAACATTGTTGATAAAATATATGCCTGCATGGCGCAGGGGGGGCTTTTTTTCCTTGGGCAGTCCGAGAGCCTTCTAAATAAGAGGCATACTTTTAAAACACTGAAATATTCTGTATACTGTAAAATGGGGTATTAATTTATTGAAGAAGGAATATTATTTTTTACGGCCGGGTGCAATATATGCCGGGGTTGACCCTGTTGAAATACATACGGTTTTGGGGTCATGCGTTTCGATTTGTATTTTTGACAAGACAAAGGGAGTGGGTGGTATGAACCATTTTTTATACCATCAGGCTTTGTCAAACCCTCGTTCGTGCCGTTATGGTGATGTAGCACTGCCCTAACTTAAAAGGCTAGTACTAAAACTCGGGGCTAACCCTCGTCGGTTTTTTGCATAGGGTCTCGAAATAGCTTGCGGGCTTATTGCGGGGAGCATGGTGGGGAATATGAACATTACCGCTGCAAGAAAGTTTTTGATTGATATGAACATACCTGTGAATGTAGCTGATGTGGGAGGGAAAGGATATCGTAAGGTTGTTTTTTGCAATGCAAGCGGCGAGATTTCTATTGTAAAAGGAGAAAAAGATGGGTGAACGTATAAAAGTTTTAATTGTTGATGATTCGGCATTAGTAAGGAGAATTCTGACTGACACCGTTTCAAAGGATGCGGGGATTGAGGTTGTGGGTACTGCGCCCGATGTGTACTCCGCCCGTGACAAAATTGTGAAATACAAGCCCGATGTACTGCTTTTGGACATAGAAATGCCGAGGATGGACGGACTTGCGTTTTTAGAAAGGCTTATGCTGCACCATCCCATGCCGGTGATTATTGTAAGCTCTCTTGTAAAAGAGAATGAGGAGCTGGCGGCGAAGGCACGGCGGCTGGGTGCGGTGGAGGTGTTCGCAAAGCCCGGTTCGGCGCTTTCCGTGGGGGAACTTGGGGAGGAAATTATAAAAAAATAAAATCGGTTTCAAGGTGGAGGGGGCAAAAAAATACACCCGCTGCCCGTCTTGCATTCCCGGGGGTTCGTATACATGAGAGGATTATTGCAATAGGCGCCTCAACCGGGGGCACTGTTGCAATACAGGAAATTCTCTCAAAACTGCCGCCCATTGTAGTTGTGCAGCATATGCCGCAGGGGTTTACAAAGTCCTTCGCTGCTCATTTAAACCAGGCTTGTGATTTGGATGTGCGTGAGGCGGCGGACGGGGATGCGGCAGCCCCCGGCACGGTTTTGGTGGCAAGAGGTAACAAGCACATGGTGGTAAAAAAGCGGGAGGGGTCCTATTATGTTGAGATAAAGGACGGAGAGCTTGTATATCATCAAAGACCGTCGATTGAGGTGTTGTTTCGCTCGGTTGCCAAGGCGGCAGGCGGAGGAGGAATAGGAATAATACTCACGGGAATGGGGCGTGACGGTACGACGGGCTTGATGGAGATGAAAAATGTGGGTGCGTACACCATTGCACAGGACGAAAAATCAAGCGTGGTTTACGGTATGCCCAAGGAGGCCGTGGAAATCGGGGCGGCGATAAAAAGTTGCTCCTTAGAAGATATCCCGGCGGCGATTATGGAGGCGTTGGTATGAATAAATTCAAACTAACGCCTCCGGCGGAAATTACCGCGCCGCCGAAATTTTCGCTCTGCGGAGCGAAACGGCGATGCGCATAAGTTCCATTATACGCCTTACCCGCCCACGGTAAGGTCAGGTGAATTTCTTGTTTTCATTTTGTGGGCAGAAAGGCTATGGAACTTAGTATGAAT
>CAZNYY010000189.1:0-5102 GCA_964577335.1 uncultured Oscillospiraceae bacterium
CTGTTTCTCTTATCTCTGTGCCATCTTCTGAAATAGTCTGCACCGTGAGAAGTGTTCAAAAACCACTCAAAATGAATTGCGGTCACCTTACCTATGGCACCGTCTTTGATAACCTCACGAACCTTTGAGCTGTGCGGTGCATATCTGTAATTGAATGTAACACGAAGGTTTTTGCCCGTGCGTTTTACAGTATCCAAAATCTCTTGGCATTTTACCTCGTCAGTCGTCATGGGTTTTTCCGAAATAACATCACACCCAAGTTCCATCGCACGAACAATATATTTATGATGGGTTCTGTCAATTGATGTAACTATTACAGCATCGGGCTTTTGCTCCTCTATCATCTTGTCAAACTCATCCGCGCCGTACATTTTCGCCTCGTCCGCGCCAAGATTTTTAAGATTATTATTAGTGAACTCCATACGCTTTCGGTTGATATCACAAATACCCGTAATCTTTGCGGTATCTTTGTATGTGGTGGCGATTGCCTCATAAAAAAACCTTGCTCTACCGCCCGTGCCTACCTGTACATATTTTTTCATTGTGCTCCTCCTACTTTAAAATCTTTAAATAAAGTATATCACAGATAAGTATTTAATTGCATTAACTATATTGCTTTTTTTGAAAATTTATTGTAATATATTGATATAGATTTAAACGAGGGTGGATTTTATGTACAGTACATTCGAAGCCGTTAGCAAACCCATTAGTATTATGAAAAATGAATATTGGGAAAATCTCAATATGCCCCGTTTGCATTACCACAATGCTTATGAAATATATTTTTTGGAGCATGGAGAGAGGGATTATATTATTCACGATAAGTTTTTTAAGATTACGGACGGGGATTTTATTCTTATCGCACCCTTTGAACTTCACAAAACCGAGGGCAAGGGTTACCGCCGTATTCTTGTGACTTTTATGCCCGATTATATTGAAAAACACTTCTCGGAGGAGGTAAGCCGCAAGCTTTTATCATGCTTTGAGAAAAAGGTAATACGTCCCCCAGCGGAGGAAACCGAGTATTTAAAGGGTCTGCTTTACAAACTGTTGGAAAGCGAGGATGAGCATAAAGAAAACATTGCATTTTTTTATATAGGCGAACTGCTTATGCGCCTGTCAAACTTTAACGTGGAAACAAGACCTCCCAAAGACCATAAATATCGCCGTATTACGGAAATTACCGAGTACATTAACCGTAATTTCAATACTATTGAAGGTATTGAAAACATAGCGGAGGATTTTTATATTTCAAAATTTCATCTCTGCCGTATCTTTAAAGCCGCCACGGGAGTATCGGTAATAGAATATTTAAACAGTATAAAAATAAAAAATGCCTGTGAAATGCTTACAAACAGTGATTATTCGGTTACAAAAATCAGTGAGAAATGTGGTTTCGGCTCAAGCAACTATTTTTGTAATTTATTTAAAAAAAGTATTCATATGACCCCGACCGAGTATCGTGAAATGACTGCCGGGTCAGAACAATAGGCTTTATTTCAGCTTTTTTTCCATAATGTAATCATCCATAATAAAGCCGCCGCCGATATCTGCCGCCTGCTCATTTATCACACTAAACCCCTTTTTTTTGTAAACCAAAACTGAATTGTCGTTATGCTTATTCACGGTCAGGTACAGACTTTTAAGTTTTTTGTTTTTTGCAATATCTTCTATAAACAAAAGCATTTTGCTGAAATACCCTCTGCCGCGAAATTCTTTTTTTAAATATAATTTGCTTAAAAACAATTTATCGTTTTCTTCCCTGATACCTATGTATCCCAAGATATCACTGCCGTCAATCACCATAAAGTATTGATACCCTTCACTTGCAATCTGTCGGCTGATTGCATTTTTTGACTGGTATTTTTCCACCATGTAATCCACCTGCTTAGCAGAAATAAGCCCGGGGAAATATTCATACCATATCCCTTTTGCAATATCTGCAAGCCTTGAAATTTCATCCTCGGACAATACCTTTGAAAATTCTAAACCCATAAGTTTCATTCCTTTGTATAAGATAATTCTATTATACTTCTTCATAGCATGCAGGTCAAGGGCTTCAGTATAAACGTCCTTCGATTTTTCCTTTACTGAGTGACTTTAAGGTGTTCTCACCCAAGATAAAAACTTCAAATTGTCCGGATACATATTCGTCAAGTCTTATATTTAATACATCATCAACATTTCTTGTTATAATTTTGATGTTTGTTATATTCCCATCTTCCCTGCTCACTAAAAATATCCGAGCATTTATTTGCTCCGAGGTTCGGTTACTGACAGTCAGGTACTCTGCGCCGCCGCTTTCTGTAATTTCAGCATAGAGCGGATTTCCACGAAAAGCCAATGTGGAAATTTTAATATTGTCAAACGCAACTATCAAAGCACCCTCCCCCGAATTACCAAGATTAATATTCACATAGTCAAAATATTCATATGTTTTATGTTTTAGGGGTACATTGTAAAGCAAAACCTTATCATTAAGTGCCACCGTGACAGTAGAATTTTCAAAGTCGTATATATATTTTACATTGTACCATTTTTCAAGTTCAAGCCCTTCGTAAAGTACGCCCGACGCATTAACAGAGCCTGAATTTGCCGAGATAAAGCCTTCACCTTCAAATTTTATTGGTGTAATCCATGCGTTGCCGGGCTGCGTTTTTAATCCAAAAATGGTTGACGGAGGAAAATTATAAAAATAAACATCACATTCAACCAATATTTCGCCCGAATAATCATGAAGCTGGGGAGAAATTATATATGTTGCTGCGGAATATCCCGTCATTAAAAGACTTTTTCCGTGTTCGGGGTCAATTTCAATCGGCTCGAGGGAACCACCGTCCCCGCTCCCCTTTGAATAAATTCCACTATAAAAATTAGAACCGTCAAAATTCGCATTCATAATTGTAATTTCAGTGTCAAGCTTAATGCTCTCCACCGTTAGGACATCGGATGTAAAAACAGTGTTCCCGTCCAAGTTAAGTATCTGCGCCCAAAAATTGTTGGTTGTATATTCACACACTGTTTCTGTGTTTATGTCTATCTCTGCACCGTTTAAAAAATACTTTAGCGTAAAACCTTCTGGGATATTAGACTGATATGCTTTTATTTGGACCCTTCCTCCGATTATAACCCGCTCTGCATCGGAAATCAGTTCAACATACATTTCGTCACTTACATGATAAGGGTTTTCGGCACTGCCGTCTCCGCCCTGCAAGGTAGCAAGCCCCGTATCCAAATACAGGGCAGGACGTATTCCGACAGCGTCGTTATAAGCCTCCAATGATTTTACAACCACTGTGGGGAAAATAGCGCGCACCATATTATTGTTTTTTGCGTACGCCAGCGAATCTCTTAACCAGTAATACCAGTTACCCGTAGGCAAAAGCCCCATAAAATTATTTTTGTTCATTTCATATGTATTGCTTGTCATTTGACTTAGGTAATATTCGTTATCAAATGTTCTGACATTACCGTCAACCAAAAGCTTAATCTCGCTCATTGACGGCAGAAATACCTTGTCGGAAGTGATGTCGCTGTCAGCTTCTTCATAGTTTAGAAAAAAGTTTTCAAACCTCCAGTTGTAATTATGAGGGGTTTCCCCACCCCCGTCCGTAAAACTTACGGCGGCTTTAATTGCGGTATCTTTTATAAGCCCAAGCTCGCCGGGGGTGAAATTATCAGGGTGCAAAAAGCCTTTTTCGTTTTCGTATCCGTTTATACCAAACTGCATCTTGGAACTTTCAGGAACATGACCCGAAGGGTATGAAACCGAGGCCGTGGAGGAATTCAGCCATGCCCTGATTGATGAATTCCTCCACAAATTCCCTCCTCCGCTCTCCCTGTATCCATACAGGTCGCCGGCTTGTTCCCCCGCCGCATCAAAGGCTTTGAGGGAGATAATTTTGTCACTCATAATAAGCGCACCGTTTTCATTCACATCAATGCAGCGCCATAAAATTTTCTCTCCCATGTACCTGCCGAAAAACACATAGTCGCCTTTTTCTATTTCTTTAGCTTGTGCCGCCATGCACAGTCCAAGTATTACAATCAACAGCATAAGCGTTCTTTTCATATGTATCACCTTATAATTTTATCAATCAATACATATTTTCCGCCGGTATCAACTAAATATATTTCGATTGTATGTGTTTCTCCACTGTAGTTTTCAGGAACATTCAGCATTAAATTATAGTTTCCTTCAGTCACAACACCACTAGCATTTGCCGCTGCAACGGCGCAAAGTGAGTATTTGTCATATATTCCGACTATTAAAATCCCGCTCTGTGTACTGCCACTTGCATTTACCACATCCACCGAGAAAGTTATGTCCTCACCCGCCTTAATATCGCCCGCAAGGGTTATGTCCCCAATACCGAAAAGCGGTCCCGCAGTCTTAATTTCTATTAGAGTTTCGGTGTCCGACAAAGCCCCGCCCGCAGTTTTAAGCCCGGAAAAATCCAACATATATTCACTTCTGGAGTTTAATGTGCCACTGGGAGTTACAGTAAGCTTTTTCATGGTTTCATCATAGTTTAAATTTATATCCGCCGCTTCTTCTCCTGTGATAAGGGTTACGTTTTCTGCGGTCATCAGTTCGCTGTTCATTTTTTCGTTGAATGTAATTTCAATTTTTTCGTTTTCCATCGCAAAGTTGTCAAGGGATGCCGCACCTCCGTCCGCCGTGGTTGCCGCAACCGTCGCCGAGTAGTTTTTAGCAATAAAATATTGCTTTACATTATCAATAAAGATTGCCACTTCCCCGTCGCCGCTTGGCGTTCCCGGCTGAAGATTTTTGTATTGAAATGTTTCAAAATCCTGAATATTAAAAGGTTCGGATTCAAGCTTTTGTTCACCGTTTATATAGACTGAATAGCTTTTTTGTGACAGGTCTGCAACCATTTTCACGCTTACCCATTCACCTGCCGAAACACTTACCCCAAGACTTGTCGACACTCCTGCCGATGAGGTGTAATTGATACCGCCCGTGCCCGTCATCCTGACAGGCGCAAGCCATTTATCGGTATCGGTTTTAATCGAAACAAGCGTTAGGGCGTGTAATGTATCAACGCGATAATCCGCCTCAAACACATATATGCCATTAA
>CAZNYY010000190.1:0-5102 GCA_964577335.1 uncultured Oscillospiraceae bacterium
GCCCGAGCGCATCGCCAACGGCGGGTCCCATCCCGTCCGCCGCCTCGGCTATCACCTCGGGGTTTATCGACTGGGCAATTACGGTTTTATAATATGCCTCGTCAACCTCCTGCCCTATATAGGTTATAAGCCCCGCATTAACAGCCTTGTCCATATCCATTGCCCGAACGTCATTAAAAATATGGATATTTTCAATATTCTCTATAATTTCGTCCGCAACATCAAAGGTAACCTGCCCCCCGTCCGCACCATATGCCTTGTACCCGTTGTACTCGGGCGGGTTATGGCTTGCGGTAACAACAATCCCCGCAGCGCATCCCAAATGCCTTATTACAAAACTAAGTTCGGGTGTGGGGCGCAAATCTTCAAACAAATACGTCCGTATGCCCTCCGCCGCCAAAACCCGCGCCGCCTCCGCCGCAAATTCTTTTGAACCGTGGCGGCAATCATATGCTATAACCGCCCCGCTGTCATTTTTATTGTGGTTTGAAATGTATTTCGCAAGCCCCGCCGTGGCACGCCTTATCGTATACACATTAACCCTGCCCGTGCCCGCACCTACAATTCCCCTAAGCCCCGCCGTGCCAAACTCCAAATCCGCAAAAAAGCGTTCTCTTATCGCCGCCTCGTCATCTTTTATACTTAAAAGTTCTTCCCTTAAATCCGCATCAAGCCCCTCATAATCCAGCCACATTTGGTATTTTTCTTTATATTCCATGTGCATCAGCCTTTCTCTATGGTGTTTAACGGCTTAACATACGCCGTTTTATATTTATCATATATTACCATCCCTGGTGCTGCCCCGGGCGGCTTTTTAACGTTTTTAACTTCGGTATAATCAACCTCAACCATCGGGCTTTGCCTGGCACTGCTGTAATATGCCGCAAGGCTTGCCGCCCTCTCTATTATTTTGTCGGAAAAACCGTCCCCCTGCCGCTTAACAATGACATGAGAGCCGGGTATGTTCTTAACATGCAGCCACAAATCCCCGCTTCTTCCTATTTTGAAGGTTACCATATCGTTTTGCCTGTTATTTTTTCCGATATATATTTCCCACCCATCCTCCGTTTCAATCTTTATAGGCTTTGAAACGTCGGGCCTTTTGTTCCCTTTTACCTTCTCTTTTTTAATGTACCCGCCGTCTGACAACTCCCTTTTAATGTCGGCAATCTCACCCTCGCTCTCAGCCATGTCAATAGCGTTTAACACCGTTTCCATATACCTTATTTCTTTTATTGTTTTTTCAATTTGTTCCGCCGCCATTATTTCAGCGGTTTTCGCTTTTTTGTATTTTTTAAAATATGCCTGCGCATTGTTTGGGGGATACAATCTTTTGTCAAGCGGGATTGAAACCATGTTATTGTTGTCATAAAAATTCTCCGCTTCCAAAACCTCGTCACCATGCCGTACCCTGTAAAGATTTGCAGTAATCAACTCCCCATATATTCTAAACTTCTCTTTGTTTTCAGCATCATGAAGTCTTTCCTGCAGCAAAATTAGTTTTTTGCGGGCACGCTCAAGAAGATTTGAAGCGGTTTTTCTGATTGCCGAGGTGCGCTGACGCATCCGCTCATGCTTGTCCTTTAAATAATAAAACTCGTCCATCGCACGGCAGATATCGGGCATGGGCACAGTATCTATAATGCCCTCGTACATGCTGAGATTATACACCGCAAAGTCCCGAACAGCGCCGCCGTCCCCCATAATAATATTGGGTGAAAACTCGCCTGCGCTAATTTTTTCAAAAAATTCATGACTGCGTCGGGCGACGGAATTTAGGTTTATAGCCGTCAACCGTGCATCGGCATCCCCCGTGGCACGGTGCGAAATTTCCCTCCCCGCAAGGGGGCTCATCCCCAGAAAAAGCGAAACTACCGCACGGGACACCTGCGGCTCACCCGAAAGCGTGGCAAACGCTTCAAAAACCTCGTTATAGCTTGCCTCCATAGGGTTTTTCCTGTCCTGTGCGGGGGGCGGCTCATATGTCAGCCCCGGCAAAAGGGTTCGCACACTGCTTACGGTGATATCCACCCTCTTTGCACATTCCACAATGCGCCCTTCCTCGCTAAGAAGCAGTATATTGCTGTTTCTGCCCATTATTTCCGCCACCAGCCGCTTGGTCGTCAAATCCCCTAAATCGTTGTAGCTTTCCACGCTTATTTCAATTATTCTCTCAAAACCCGGCTGATGAATTTTTGTAATTTTCCCGTTTATAAGATGCTTTCTAAGAAGCATACAAAACATCGGTGCGGACAGGGGGTTGGGCTTTGAATACTCCGTCAAATGTATTCTGGGGTTTGAGGAATCGGCACTTACCAAAAGCCTGTGGTTCTCACTCCCGCACCGTATAACAAGGCAGATTTCATCCCGCTCGGGCTGATACACCTTGTCAACCCTGCCGTCTAAAATCTTACTGCATAATTCATTTTTAACTGCGGTAATCGCCGCCGCATCAAGTGGCATAGCCATTTCTCCTTATTTAACAAATCAGTACCGCCGTTTCCGAACAGGGTGAGGAAAATCTCGGCGGCGAGTAAATTCAAAGTATAATAACTGCTTTGCAGTTATTATACCACACAATCAATCTATTTAAAAGTTTTTTTGCATAAATTTGGAGCGGTAGTTTCCCGCTCCGAATTTATAATTATCTTCTGCCCTTTAGTTCCTCGTATATATCCGCCAAAGTCATCCCCCGCTCGGACAGCAGGACAATTAAATGATAAAAAAGGTCTGCCATCTCGTAGCGTATTTCTTCCTTTGAGTTGTTTTTTGCCGCAATTATTACCTCGGCGGCTTCCTCCCCAACCTTTTTCAGTATTTTGTCAATCCCCTTTTCAAAAAGGTAATTTGTGTAACTGCCCTCTTTCGGGTTTTTCTTTCGCCCCTCAACCGTGTCATACACTTCCCGAAGTACAAGACTTAACGGCTTTTTCATTTCAAAGCCTTCAAGTTCGTTAAAAAAACAGGTTTTCTCGCCCGTATGGCAAGCGGGTCCCTTTGGGTCTGCGCTTACCAAAAGCGAGTCGCCGTCGCAGTCGGCGCAAATCCCGCAAAGCTTTAAATAATTTCCCGAGGTTTCACCCTTCTGCCATATTTCCTGCCTGCTCCTGCTCCAAAATGTCACCTTTTTATCTTTTTTTGTGCGCTCTATTGCTTCACGGTTCATGTACGCCTGCATTAAAACCTCGCCCGTTTCAAAGTCCGTAACAATGGCGGGGATAAGCCCCGCAGCATCAAATTTTAAATCCTCAATCCGCAATTTTTATCGCCTCTTTCAAATCAATGTTTCCCGTGTACAGTGCCCGCCCCACAATAGCACCGTAAACGCCTGTGTTTTTAAGGGAAATGATATCATCCATCTTCCCCACCCCGCCCGAGGCTATCACCCGTACACCTGTTTTGCCGCTCATCTCCTCCATTGCCGCAAGATTTGGTCCTTCAAGGGTTCCGTCGGTGTCAATATCCGTATATATAATTGTTTGAACGCCCGCACCTTCAATTTTTTTTGCAAGTTCAAGCGCCCTTATCTTTGAAACCGAAACCCAGCCTTCAACTGCCGCAAAACCGTCCTTCGCATCAATGCCGACAGCTATTTTGTCACCGAATTTTAGGACAGCATCCTTCACAAAATCAAGATTTTTCACCGCCGCCGTGCCTAAAATTACACGTCCTACGCCAAGGGAAAGAGCCTCCTCTATATCCTCCACGCTTCTTATTCCGCCGCCAAGCTGCACAAAAACACCGCTTTTTTGAACAATGTTTTTTATTGTTTCCCCGTTTATCAGTCGCCCTTCTCTTGCGCCGTCAAGGTCAACGGTATGTATATGCCCGCTGCCCATCTTTTGCCAACCCTCGGCAACCTCCGCAGGGTTGACCGAAAACTCCGTCACTTGGTCGTACTTGCCCTTTAAAAGTCTTACACATTTGCCGCCCAATATATCAATTGCCGGAAAAATAATCATTCTTTTCCCTCCAAGTTCTGTTTTATTCTGTCAACAATATTCATTATCCGCTCTCGCTTGGTTTTTACGCTGATGCGGTTTACAACCAGTCTTGCGCTTATCTCGCACACATCCTCAATCACCGAAAGCCCGTTTTCCACCAAAGTTTTCCCGCTTTCGACAATATCCACAATAACATCCGAAAGCCCCACCAAGGGTGCCAACTCAACCGAGCCGTCAAGCTTTATTATCTCAATTTTTCTGTTTTTCTTTTCAAAATGCTCCCTTGCAATCTTAGGATATTTGCTTGCCACCCTAAGGTCGCCGGTGAGTGAGGGGTCAACATCCCCCCTGCCCGCCACCGCCATTTTGCATTTTCCAAAGCCAAGGTCAAGCATCTCATAAAGGCTTCTACCCTCTTCAAGCAGGGTGTCACGCCCCACGATACCGATATCCGCCGCCCCGTACTCAACATATGTCGGAACATCCCCCGCTTTTACGAGGATGAATTTGAATTTATTTTTTTCGTCCGTAAATATAAGTTTTCGGCTTTTTTCTTTAATTTCACGGGTGTTAAGCCCTGCCTTCCCAAGCAGTTCCGCCGCAGTGTCCGCAAGTCTGCCCTTTGCAAGTGCCACTGTAATATAATCCATAACCTTCCCCCCTCCGGTTTAAATTTTGGAGGCGGTTTTAGTTTCTCCCGCCGCAAAATCATAAATTTCAAAAGTTGTATCTTTTTTCACCGTCACAAGCTTTTGTGCTCCAATTTCCTCAGCCTCCCCATGGCTATTTTGCGAAAGACTTAAAACCACACGCACACCATCCTGCCGAAGTTTTCGTGCGGCGTCCGCCGCCCGCCCCTCACAGCCTTCCTCAAAAGTCACAAGGCACAGGGGATTTTCTTCTTCAACGTAAGCATTTTGCCGCTCAAGCGCACTTTGCAATCTTTCAATGCCTATTGCAACACCCGTTGCGGGGCGGGGTTTTCCAAACGCCGCACAGAGATTGTCGTATCTTCCCCCCGCACATACCGAAAAGCCCATTTGTTTTGTAAAACCTTTAAATATTATTCCCGTATAATATTCTATACTTTGTACCATACCCAAATCAATTGACAGGCATTTCTCATATCCGTAAGCACAGAGGGTATCGTAAACACAG
>CAZNYY010000191.1:0-5091 GCA_964577335.1 uncultured Oscillospiraceae bacterium
TAGAGGGGAAATTGCAAATTACATAAAAAGAAGGTTTAATATTTCGTACAGCGGGGAAAACCAGGTGCTTGTAACCGTTGGCGGAAGCGAGGCGATTGACCTTCTTATAAGGGGTATCGTGTCGGAAGGGGACGAGGTTTTAATTCCCGAGCCGAGCTTTGTATGCTACTCCCCGTGTACGGTGCTGGCGGGCGGCACCCCTGTTCCCATTGTCACAAAGCACGAGGATGATTTTAAGCTTACCGCCGCACAACTTAGGGAGAAAATAACACCTAAAACCAAGCTGTTAATACTGCCATTTCCGAATAATCCAACAGGTGCGATTATGGGGAGAGAAGATTTGGAGGAAATTGCAAAGGTAATCCGTGAAACCAATATAATGGTTTTAAGCGACGAAATATATGCGGAGCTTACCTATGGGCAGGAGCATGTTTCAATTGCAGAAATTGACGGTATGTATGAGCGCACGGTACTTGTAAGCGGCTTTTCAAAGGCATATGCCATGACGGGTTGGCGGCTTGGCTATGCTTGCGGCCCCAAGGAAATTATAGGCGTTATGACAAAAATACACCAGTATGCAATAATGTGCGCACCCACCACAAGCCAGTACGCCGCCACCGAGGCACTTAAAAACGGTGACGGAGATATTGCGGATATGCGCCGTGAATATGATTACCGCCGCCATGTAATAGTGGACGGGTTTAGGAATATGGGGCTTGATTGTTTTGAACCCAAGGGGGCATTTTATGTTTTCCCTTCAATACAAAAAACAGGGATGACATCGGGAGAGTTTGCAGAGCGGCTTTTGTATGACGAAAAGGTTGCCGTAGTTCCCGGCACGGCTTTCGGGCAAAGCGGTGAAGGTTTTATTCGCTGCTCATACGCATATTCCATAAAAAGCATAAACGAGGCACTGTGCCGCATTGAAAAATTTGTTTCAAAACACATTAAGTAGATAAAATGAGGGCTGCCCCCAAAGGGGCAGCCTTCTTACAAGCACTAATATTGATTCTTTGAAAATTTTTGATGACATCCTTCTGATATCTCACTCAGGGCCTGGCTGGTTTCATAAGCAAAATCCTGTGTTACCGCAACATCGCCCAATGCTACCACGCCTATTATCTTATTATCATCAACAACAGGCAGTCGTCTGACCTTTCCATTTGCCATGATATCCGCAGCTTCCCCAATGGAGGTTTGGGGCGTCACCGTTTTAACTTCTCCCGTCATAATTTCATGAACCTTATGAGTTTTTGGATTAAGCCCGCGGGCCACGGTTCTTATCACAATATCCCTGTCGGTCACTATTCCGACAACATTATCAGCATCGTCTACAACGGGTACAGAGCCTATATTGTGCCTGCTCATTATTTTTGACGTATCTTCAATTGTAGAATAAGAAGAAACGACAATAGCGGGATTTGTCATAATATCTGCAATCCTCATGTTTTCCTCCCACTGCAAGCGGAGAAGTTCCGCGTTGCAATATATATGATGCTCATTTATCGTTTTTTAAACCTTCTAAAATTTTGGCATTTCGTGCAATTGTCCTCCTGCCCTTCCATGCGAAGGAGCGGTTTCCGTATTTTTCCTTAAATTGTGAATTTGAAATACCTTCAAGCTCGTTTGAACTTAAACCTTGTAAAATCTCTTTTTTAAACTCATGTATATTAGTATGAGATGCATTTTTGTTGTGAGGGCAAACCTTCTGGCAAATATCACACCCCCATATGTAACCGCTCTTTTTAATTAATTCCTCCTGCTCCTCAGTCAATTCCCCTGATGTTTGCGTTATTTTAGATGCACATTTGTCGGGCAAAAACCCTTCTCGGGTTATGGCATCCGCCGGGCAGAACTTCTCACACTCACCGCATTCCATACAGGTTTTCAAAATGGGAGTATCAGGTTTTAAGGCAAGATTTGTCATAACATACCCGATAAACACATAACTGCCGTATTTTTCATTTATTATAAGACTGTTTCTGCCATAAAAGCCAAGCCCCGCACTGTAAGCCATTTGTTTGTTGTTTGGTGCGCCCTTGTCAACATAGTATGAGGTTTCGGTGCCCGGAAAGCTATCTTTTATAAACTCCGCAATTTTTTTAAGATAAGCACCCACAATTATGTGATAATCCACAGAATGCGCATAGATGGAAATATTGCCTTCCCTATACCCCGAATAATACGGAAAAAGGCAAACCACAGCCGAGCGGGTGGCACCGTCGCCCACAACCCCCGCCATGTCAATACCGAGTGAGTGAATATAATCCATAATTTTTTTCTTCATACTAAACCCCACAAATATGTAAATGCCCCGCAGGGCATCATACTAAGGAGATATATCAAAAAACAAGTGATATGCAAAGTTAAAGATTGCCGTCCGTATAATTTTTAACCATACGGCGCACCATCTCGCCGCCTATCGGACCGCCCTCGCTGCCATTTTGCCTTGCGGTGAGGTCCCCTTTATAGTGGTCGTTATTTTCCTTGCAAAATTCAAGCCTACCCATTTCCTCTGCCACTTCAAGCTTAAATTTTGTAAGTGCATCATATGCCCCGGGCACTAAAAGACGTGATTTTCTATAATTTTTAGACATTATTCCACTCCATTCCGCCAATTATGGCTTTGTGTTATGAGAGTATTATTCCTCATAATTTATCGTATTATTCCAGCAGATTTTGGAGTGGAAGCAATTGCCGCACAAAAAACAGTTTTTGCACCCGAACATTTTAAAACCCTGGTGCATTCGCTGATTGTAGCGCCCGTTGTCATAATATCATCAATTAAAAGGACTGTTTTTCCACGGATAGTCTCAACCGCTTTGCTTTTTATTTTGTACGCCCCCTTCACAAGCCGGCTTCGGTTTTCATGCTTTGCCTTTGAAAGGGGAGCCGTGTTTTTAATTTTAGTCATACTGCCAATCAAAGGTATTCCCATTTTTTCTGCGATATATTCACCAAGCAGCTTGCTTTGGTTAAATCCCCTTTTGCCCTGTCTTAAAAAATGAAGAGGAACATAGGTTAAAACATCAGGCTTTATTCCCTCTTTTTGAAGGTTTTCCAAAAGCATCGCCTAAAAGGTTTTTGCATATGATTTTCTGGAATAAAACTTATACCGAATAATAGCCAACCTAACTTCACCCATATAAACAAGGGGTGACACAAGGCGCGCAAACGGGCGCTTATACTTTCGGCAATTTACGCACCAAAAATCTCCAAAACACTGGTCAAGAAGCGGGGTCGAACATATGCGGCAACATTTGTTGTTGTATTTTATGGTTTCAATGCAATCCTCACACACCTTAAAATCAGCATCCTCCACAAAACAATCGCAGAAAATACATTTAGGCGGAAAAAATGTATTTAAGAAAAAGTCAATATACTGAAGCGTTGCCAAACCATCACTCCCCCGATAACTCCATAAGCTTTTCACGAAGCCCTGAAAAACGCATTGACTGGCTGTTGTTATTAATCATTTTAAAAAGAATGTCTTTCCTTCCCACAATTACCACCAGTTTCGATGCCCTTGTGAGCGCCGTATATAAAAGGTTGCGGCTTAACAGCCTTGGCGCACAGGGGTACATCGGCATAACAATTACCGGAAACTCGCTACCCTGGCTTTTGTGAACCGTGACGGCATACGCCGTTTCTATCTCGTCAAGCTGCAAAAAGTCATATTTCACAAGGCGGTCACCGTCATACAGCACCTCTATATTTCGCTCACCGTCGTTAATTTTCGTAATAATGCCTATATCACCGTTGAAAACACCCTCACCTTCACGCCCCTTGCTATCCGTCCATGTGATAGAATAATTATTTTTTGTCTGCATCACACGGTCGCCTTCACGAAACAATACTTCCCCCACACTTTTCTCGCCCTTTTTATCAGAATAAGGATTTAAAACCCTCTGAAGGCGGCGATTAAGCTCAAAAACGCCAAGAATGGTTTTTCTTGACGGGGCAAGCACCTGAATATCACTCAAAGGGTCAAACCCATAAGCATTTTTAAGCCTTGAGGCACAAATATCCGCAATTGTTTTGGCAATTTCCTCACCGTCATTTTTTTCTATAAAGAAAAAGTCCTTATCTTTTTTTATTATCGGCATTTCACCCCGGTTTATCCTGTGTGCATTTAAAATTATCATGCTCTCCTGTGCCTGACGGTATATTTCCGTCAGACGGCATACAGGTATTTTTGCGCTTTCGATTATATCCCTTAAAACATTTCCTGCGCCCACCGAAGGTAATTGGTCAGAATCCCCCGCCATTATAAGCCTTGCACCCGGGCGCAGAGCCTTTAAAAGCGAATTCATCAGCAAAATATCCACCATGCTCATTTCATCCACAATTACAACATCTTCGTCAATGGGAAAGGCTTCGTCCCTTGAAAAGACTTGGTTTTCATCATCCTCCGAAAAATTAATTTCTAAAAGTCGGTGAATAGTCCTCGCCTCAATACCGCAGGTTTCCGTCAGCCTTTTTGCCGCCCTTCCCGTGGGCGCACAGAGAGCTACGGACAGTCCCTCCTCCTGCATAACCGAAATTATTGTATTTATAATTGTGGTTTTGCCTGTTCCGGGTCCCCCTGTTATTATCGAAACCTTGTTAACTAAAGCCATGCGGCACGCCTCGGACTGCTCCTCCGACAGGGTTATTCCGCTTTCATTTTGTGCCTTTTCAAGTTTTTTTAAAGTGTCGGCACTGTTTTCCACGCCGCCGCAAAGTGCGGATATAAGGCGTTTGGCGGTGCCAACCTCGGCATTATAATAAAACGGCAGGTAAATTGCCTCTCCATCCTCCGTTTTTTCTCTTACAAGCATACCGCCCGTCAGCATTTTTTCCGTGGAATTATTTATAAGCTCGTCACCGCAGTGCAAAACACCCGTCGCATACTCACTTAGGGTTTTGCGCAGCATATATGTGTGTCCGTTTTGCGCAAAGCCTTCCAAAAGGTAGCGCAAGCCATACATAATACGGCTTTCATCATCATGCGCCACACCCATGTTACTTGCAATCCTGTCGGCTGTTTTAAAGCCTATCCCGTAAACCTCGCACAGGGAAAAAGGATTTTCCTTCACTTTTGAAACAGCT
>CAZNYY010000192.1:0-5065 GCA_964577335.1 uncultured Oscillospiraceae bacterium
TTTACATGGGGGTATAGCTCAGCTGGGAGAGCGCTTGACTGGCAGTCAAGAGGTCTCTTGACGCAGATAAAGGCACAATCCCCCGCAAAACGGCAAACTGGATTTTCGCAAAAAATTTCCGCCGATTTTACAATTTTTTGAAATCGATAAAATCAGCAGCTAACAAAAAGTTGGATGCCGATCATTATAAAAAAGTTCCACTATTTACGGTGTACCATGACAGCAAACACAGCGAATAAACATGCAGACAAACACAAGTAAATATCCAACATGGGGGCGTGGCGCAGCTGGGAGCGCGTCTGAATGGCATTCAGAAGGTCTCTTGACACTGTTAAAGGCACAGTCCTCCGCAAAACGGCAAACTGGATTTTCGCAAAAAATTTCCGCCGATTTTACAATTTCTCAAATTGATAAAATCGGCAACCAACAAAAAGTTGGATGCCGATCATTATAAGAAAACTATTTTTATTCACAGCGAATAAACATGCAGGCAAACATAAGTAAATATCCAACATGGGGGCGTGGCGCAGCTGGGAGCGCGTCTGAATGGCATTCAGAAGGTCAGGAGTTCGATCCTCCTCGTCTCCACCAATTAAACAGTGTAACCGCAAGGCTTTGGGCCTTGCGGTTACACTGTTATGTAGGGAAGAAACCAGACAATTTGATGCTTTTTCCTTAGACGAATGCCGGACATTTATTTTCCATTGTTTTATATTGTTAGACGTTTAAGAACAGTGTAAAAAATGATGTTTCTCGAGTCGCCAGGCAGATTTCAATAGTTTAAAAAGTCTTCTTTGTAGAAAAAAGGTGCAAAAAAACTTAACCTATGGTAAAATTATGTTATGCGATGTTGTTTTGTGATGCTGCTTTTTACAGGATAATGCATAAGGAGAGGTTAAAATGGAAGATAGAAAATATCTAAACCTTGATGAATTGCTTGTCTGGTCTGACAATCCAAGACATGGCCCTCAAGAAGGGGAAAACTTTTCCGAAGAAGAAGTCATTAATATATTAATTGATGTGGTCGGCGCAGAAAAGATGTACAATCTTATTGCAGATATTTTTGCATCAAAAAAACTCATGGGAAATGTCAACCCTGTGGTCGTATTGGAGAATAGTAAGTATTTTGTATACGATGGCAATAGACGTGTTAGTGCATTAAAAATACTAAAAAATCCAGCAATTGTAGAAGATAATAATTTGAGAAATAAAGTTGTTAAACTCATAGGCGATGAAGATGTATCTTTTGTCAACAAAGTCTTTGTTTATATTACTGATGAGAACGAAGCTCTTGAAATTATGGATAAAACTCACGCTGGCGAACAACAAGGTATAGGTATGATTTCGTGGGAGCCATACCAAAGAGATATTTCACTAGATCGTAGAAGAAAAGCATTAAAGTATCCTTATGCATTTAGTGTCGCACAAGCATTAGGCTATAATATCAAATCTTTTGACAAAATACCTTATACTGATTTAGATAGGCTTTTTGGTTCAAAAATTTTAAGGAATCACTTTTCTGTTTCAGAAGAAAATGATGATTATACGACAAGGGCAGAATATGTGGTGGGAATGCTGATAAAGTATAAGTCACATAAACGTTTTAGATCATTTTCGAGACAGTTTAATATTACAGACGCATCAACACCTGATGGTCCAATGCTTGATTTTTGCAAATGGGTAGATAGTCAGGAAGTCGAAAAAAAAGATTTCTATTTTAAAACAAATTCTGTTGATATTTTTACAGATGAGAGTTTTTCGTTTGAGAGTTTGAATTTGCAAATTTTAGACGCTGAAAAAAATGCAATTCCCTATACGCTAGACGAGCTTAAAATTCAGTATAAAACTCCGAACGGGATCGATGTTAACTCGGTAGATACAGCTGATATTGGAGCCTGGGAAGTACATATCGAGTTTAACGGAGAGGTGCATTCTGAGCAAATAATGATAAAGCCCCTGCTTAATCCAAGAATTGACTTTGTATCAAAAAAGTTGATAGGACAAGGAAATACCGAAGATTTGCGTAAACTAATGATTCGAGCAACGAATGGTCATGGGGAAAATGTAGCTGATGCTGTGCGTATTTCTTCAGTAGGGCAAATTGAAGCTAATATTATCAAAGATACCTTTACGGCCGATAATCCCGTGGCGCGTTACCAAATTGCATATGCTTTTGATGATGTAACTGGTGCCCCTTTTTCCGTTACAAAAGAGATGGAAGTCGTTGATAGAAGCAACCCTCTGCTTACAGAAAACAAGAACGCTCCACTACTAAGCTTCAACGGAATATGTACCCTCATCAATATTTCTGAAGTTGTGAATAAACTTGTTTCGGAGATAAATGAATTAGACTTTGAAACAAACATTTGCGTGATCTCTACATCTTTAAGAGCACTTCTAGAATTATCTTTTGATGAACTGCATACGAAAGAGAAGCTTATCTTCAGTAAAAAAGGCGATTTAAAACTCTGCTTGGAAGAATTTAAGGGGTTTCTGCTTGGAGGAGAGCTTACTCGTTTGTGCAAGCAGTATAGCCGTGATTTGCCGTCATATAATAATGAAAGAAATTGTATAGAACAAATTGATCCTGTATTCCTCTCTTCCTACCTGAACTTAGCTGCACATAAAAGCATAGGCAGAATTGATGTAACAAAAATTGCTGAAACTGCCAGGAAATCGATTGCACCAGTATTGGTTTATATAAGTTTAATATTAAAGTAATGTAAGGAGGAACAGGATGGCAAGAACATACACCCCCTTACGTTATCCTGGTGGAAAGACAAAACTATATCCTTTTGTGAAAAGCCTAATTGAAGCAAACGGGTTGATTGGAGAAACATATATCGAGCCTTTTGCAGGCGGAGCAGGTCTAGCTCTTAAGCTTTTATTCAACGATGATGTACGACGAATTGTCATTAATGATTTTGACCCCGCCATCTATTCGCTATGGTATAGCATTCTCAATTATAGCGATGAGTTATGTGAGTTAATCCACGATACTCCCATAACTGTTGATGAATGGCGTACACAAAAAGATATATACACAACAGGATTCAATGATAATACCCTTACTTATGGGTTTTCTACTCTATTTTTAAATCGTACAAATGTCTCCGGCATCATAAAAGGTGGTATAATTGGCGGTGTTGAGCAAACAGGTAGCTCATTGATAGATGCCCGTTTCAATAAAAACGCACTCATCGAGACAATTGGGCGTATTGCGGAAAAAAGAGAACAGATTATTTTGACGCATCTGGATGCCAAAGATTTTCTTGCACCCAAATTATTAAATGCCTATAGAAAAGTCTTCATATACTGTGATCCACCCTATGTGAAGCAAGGATCGAAGTTGTACAAAAACTCCTTCAAGGATGCGGATCATATAGCATTATTTGAAGCTATGAAACGCTGTAGGCGGAAATGGTTGGTCACATATGATATATGTGATTTAATATCATCCACATATAAAGGCTATCGACGAAGCACAATTAACATTAACTATAGCGCGAAAACTGTTAGAAAGGCCCAAGAGTATGCTTTCTTTAGCCGCAATTTGCAGCTTCCAGACGAAATCAAATTAGATGATATTGTTTGATGGGAGAAACAATCTTAATCCCTGATAAGGCTAATATCCATAGAAATTTCTTTTCGAAGCTCATTCACAGAAATTTACTGGATGCCGCCCACCCCTGATCATTTCCACCAGTTATAAGGGTTTTGAGTAATACTCAAAACCCTTGTTGTTTTGCCTGCATCTCCAGGTGTGTTGGAAGAGAGGGTATTTATTCAAACCAAGGTGGATGGCAAAGGCGCCCACAGATAGCTTTGCCATCCACTTTACATCGTTAAAAATACTGCTTTATAAACAGGCCCCTAACTGATAGAACTCATTATATCCAAAAGGCTCTGATAGCTATCTACATCGTGATACTTAACCTTGTTTGTAGAAATTTCATTAAATAACTTTTTGGCACAAGAAATCTTTGCCTGCTCAATGGGCCTGAGGCTTAGACTTTCCATTGTACCTTTGGTTTCGGCAATAAAGAAAATATGCTTGACTGTTCCCTCGTAGAATGCAATCGCCCAGTCGGGAGAATAGTTACCTACAGGGGTGGGGATATGAAATCCTCTCGGAAGCTTTGCGTATACACACACTTCTTCTGCCGCATCCAAATCTTGCACAAAGCGTCGTTCAATGCTTTGCTCTGCGGTGCCATCAGTAAACACATAATCTTGAATTGCTTTATTGGCGCGGAACGCTTTATCAAAGCCCTGCGCTCTTTTTTCAGCGGTGAAAATTATGCTATCATATTCACCTTCGATTTTGTCATAAGAAATATGCTCAACGATCATGGTCGCTTTCTGTTCCTTAATAAGCCTTATGACCTTTGAGATAAATTCTTCAGGATTATTCCTGAACATATAGAGCTTGTTCGTATTAAGACCTTTCAAAATCTCTCCAGAGGTTTTCCGAGTGAGAATCGCACCTTCAGCTATTTTTCCGATGAGGTCATATTTGATTTGACTTGTTTCGGCGTGTTTTAGGGTCTGTGTTCTCGTTCTTTCGCCACTGAAAGACGCTCCACGCTCTACCTCATACTCATTCATTTCGTCTTTTTGTCGCCCGATAGTGGCAGTGTACTGGAGCTGCGAAACAAATAGCTTGTCATTGACATGGGCTATAGCTTTACCAATCAGCTCATCGCTGTCAAAGGTCGCAGTATAGGCATATTTGTGATTAATCTGCTTCCACAAGGCCTGAAATTCCGCCTTCGCAAAGTTATCGTTGAGCGGATTATCACGAACCTTGGTTTCGTGACCGTCAGAGAACATACTGTCAAGAACGCTGTCATCGTAGACAGCTTGAATCAGCATATGAATACCCTCCACCATCGGATTTAGCTCTTCTGGCAGCTCGGCAACGGTGTTCATAGCTACATCGGTATGGTACTTATCCGTGACCTTGCGCTTCATATCCACATAGCCGTTCTGAATAAGGTAGAACTCAATCTGTTTTTTGCAAGTCCTATTTGGAGAAAGTTGCAAATAATTTTTCCATAGTATT
>CAZNYY010000193.1:0-5033 GCA_964577335.1 uncultured Oscillospiraceae bacterium
TGCGCATAAGTTCCATTATACGCCTTACCCGCCCACGGTAAGGTTAAGTGAATTTGTTGTTTTTACTTTGTGGGCAGAAAGGCTATGGAACTTAGTGTGAAAATTGACTTTGTGAAGGATAAGCACAGGGACGAAATATACAATATGTGGAAATACTGTTTTGGCGACAGTGACGCTTTTATGAACTGGTTTTTTGACAGGGTTTACAAAAGCGAAAACACTATTGCTGTTTTTGAAGGCGAAACGGTTGCGGCAAACCTGCAAATATTTATGTACGACATAAACTTCTGCGGCAAAAAATGCAGTGTGGGGTATATTGCGGGGGTGGCGACCCTGCCCGAGTATCGGGGGCGGGGCTATGTAAAAAAGCTTATGCATGAGGCGATGCGGGAGTTATACAAAAGGGGGGCGGTGTTTGCGCTTTTAATCCCCTTTAGGTTTGAATTTTACAAACCGTTCGGCTTTGAAGCGTGCTACCATCTTTCCGAATATTCGGGCAAAATGCAGGGACTTCGCCCGTATGCCAAGGCGGGGGGGAATTTTCATGCCTACAAAACTGCGCCCATTGATATTTACAACCAATATGTATCGGGCAAAAACGGTTATATTATAAGGGACGAGCAGATATTTCGTGAAATATACGAGGACACCAAAAACGGCGGCGGGCATTTTTATATTCTTGACGAGGGCGGATATATCGTGTACACTATTGAAAACGGGGTTTTTAATGCCCTTGAAATTGCGTACACGGGCGGCGCACAGCTAAAATCGCTTTTGGGGTTTGTGTATTCACATTCATCACAGGCGGACGAGTTTAAAATAAGGTGTGCGGACGACGGGTTTTTGCGCCATTTGCTTTGTGAAAAGGATATTACGGAAATTGTGCGCCCTCACATACAGGCAAGGGTTATAAACGCAGAAAAGGCGGCAGGGCTTGCGGGTGCCCCTAAAATTTCGGTTTTGGACGATGTAATACCCGAAAACAGGCTGGAGGGTGCCCCGTTTTCGCTTGGGGTTGGTGCATTTACAAGCCTTGTGATGGGGGCTATGTCAAGCAAAGAGGCGACGGCACTTGGGATTATTGACGACGAAAAGTTATTTTTTGAAAAGAAAGAAAATTATGCAAATATGTTAGGTTGGGTTTAAAGCGGAGGTGTAAATATGGTATATGTATTTTTGGCGGAAGGGTTTGAAGAAATTGAGGCTTTGGCGGTAATAGACATTTTACGGCGGGCGGAAATACCCGTGAAAATCGTGGGTGTTGGCGGCAAAAACATTCGGGGGGCACACCAAATCACCGTTTCGGCGGACATGGAAATAAATGATATTTCGGAGGATGCAGATTTTTATGTGCTGCCCGGGGGAATGCCCGGGACGGAAAATTTGTATGCCGACGACCGTCTTAAAACCCTTATAAAAAAGGCTTATGACGGCGGAAAATATCTTTGTGCCATATGCGCCGCACCGCTTATTTTGGGAAGGCTTGGTATTTTAAACGGCAAAAATGCCTGCTGCTACCCAGGCTTTGAAAAAGAGCTTGCGGGGGCAAATGTTTTGTACGAGCCTGTGGCGGCGGACGGAAATATTATAACAGCCCGTGCGGCGGGGGCGGCACATTTGTTTGCGTTTAAAATAGTTGAAACCATAAAGGGCGAGGACGCCGCAAACAGCATAAAAAAGGCAATGCTTTATGAATAAGGCTGAGATAAGGCGGCGGATTTTGGGTTTGCGAAAGTTGTATCCGCAGGATGACATAATAAAAAACTCCGAAATTATATGCGGCAAAATTTTAAAATCGGCACATTACAGAAACGCCGAGAAAATTATGCTGTACATCCCAATGGCGGGAGAGGTTTTGACAGATTTACTGATAAACGGCAAAAAAGCTGTTTTTGCGCCCCGTGTCAGGGGCGACGGCGGGATGGATGCGGTGCGCCTTTCGGGAGAGTTTACAAAAAGCGGTTTTGGAGTGAGCGAGCCTGTGGGGGATGATGTGACAGCCGCCGAGGAAATAGATTTGTTCATTGTACCGGGTGTTGCCTTTGACAGGGACTGCCAGCGCATGGGTTTTGGACGGGGGTATTACGACCGGTTTTTGGCGGGAACGGGCGGGTACAAAGCGGGGATTGCCTTTGAATTTCAAATTGTACAAACAACACTGCCCGAGGTGCATGACGTGCCGATGGACATTGTTTTTACAGAGAAAAGAGAGATTACAAAAAGATGAAAAAGCTGATTTTTGCGGCAATTGCCGCCATTATACTGTTCTTTGGCTTTCGGATACTGACGGATTACACGGGCGGCAAGGGACAGGAAATAGGGGTGTATATAGCACCGGGTACGGGGGCTGACGGTATAATAAAAACCTTGAAGGAAAAAGGGGTTATACGCTACACTTCGGTTTTTAAGGCATATTTGACGGACGAGGATATGCTTGGCTTTAAATCGGGCATACACGAGATGAGAACAAATATGGGGTATGCCGACACGGTAAGCGAGCTTTTAAAAATTGTGCCTGCGGGGGATATTATAAAGGTTACTATACCCGAGGGGTTTGAAATGCATGAAATTGCCAAAAGGCTTGAGGAGAGCGGAGTTGTGATCAGTAAAGACTTTTTGTCCGCCGCCGAGAAACAATATAATTATGATTTTTTGAGGGGGATTTCCGCGGGCGAAAATTATCTTGAAGGGTATCTCTACCCCGCAACATATGATTTTACGCCTTCAATGGACCCTGAGCAGATAATAGGGGCTATGCTTGACAGGTTTGAGGTGATGCTTACGGATGAGTACAAAAACCGTGCGAAGGAAATGGGCATGAGTGTTCATGAGGCGCTGACTTTGGCATCGGTAATCGAGCGGGAGGCGGCGGCGGCAGACGAGCGGGCTATTGTGTCCTCCGTTTTTCACAACAGGCTGAAAAGTGAAACTTACCCGTACCTTGAATCATGCGCCACGGTACAGTATATTTTGGGTGAGCGAAAAGCGGTTTTGAGTTATGAGGATACAAGGATAAATTCGCCGTACAACACATATATAAATTCGGGTTTGCCGCCGGGACCTATTGCATCCCCTGGTGAGGAGTCGTTTCGTGCGGCGCTGTACCCGGAGGACACGGACTACTTATTTTTTGTGGCGTCGGGCAATGGCAAGCACACATTTTCAAAAACCTATGAAGAGCATTTGAGGGCGCAGGGAGAGTGAGCATGTGACAGAAAACATTAACCATGATTATATAACCGATTATATACGGTCACTTTTGCCCGAGCGGGAGGGTATTTTTTCCGAAATTGAGCAGGCGGCTGTAAAAGAAGAAAGCTATGTGCCTATTGTGGAGCCTGAAACAGCACAGCTTTTAAGGCTTTTTATTGATATGTTAAAACCACGGCGGATACTTGAAATAGGAACGGCGGTGGGGTATTCCGCAATGCTTATGGCAGCTCATGCGGGTGGAAATACGCATATTACCACGATTGAGCGGTACGAAAAAGCGGCTGCTGCCGCCGCCGAAAATTTTAGGCGAGCGGGTTTTTCGAAGCAGATAACCCTTTTGGAAGGGGATGCGGGGGAGATACTGCCCGACCTGTCAGGGGAGTATGAAATGGTTTTTTTAGACGGGGCAAAGGGGCAGTACCCATCATTTTTGCCGCATATTACAAGGCTTTTAAAGGCGGGCGGGGTGCTTATTTCCGACAATGTTTTGTACAAGGGGATGACCGCCTCACACGAACTTTTGGTAAGGCGAAAAATTACTATCGTTAAAAGGCTTAGGGTGTACCTTGAAACACTTATGAAGGATAAAAATTTTACCACCTCGATTATACCGATAGGGGACGGGGTGGCAATTTCATATAAAAAGGACTGAGCAAATGAAAAGGGTTGAGCTTTTGGCGCCGGCGGGCAATTTAGCAAAGCTTAAAATGGCGTTTTTATACGGTGCGGATGCGGTGTATATCGGCGGGAAGGAATTTTCCCTGCGCAGTGCATCTGACAATTTTAGTGAGGAACAAATGCGTGAAGGGATAGCCTTTGCGCACGATTTGGGCAAAAAAGTTTATGTGGCACTTAACATTGTGCCGAAAAATGCGGATATGGAAAAGATTGGGGAGTACGCAAAAACCCTTGAGAGTGTGGGAGCGGACGGGGTTATCGTGTCGGATTTAGGCACGTTTTCGGTAGTTTCGGGGGCGGTGCCCGGCCTTAATATTCATGTCAGCACGCAGGCGAACACCGCAAATTACGAAACCGCAATTATGTGGCAAAAGCTTGGCGTCACTCGTATTGTCTTGGCAAGAGAATTGGGGCTTGCCGAAATACGCCAGATAAAAGACAAGTTGCCCGCAGATTTTGAGATTGAGGTTTTTGTACACGGGGCGATGTGTGTTTCACATTCGGGCAGGTGCCTTTTGAGCAATTACATGGCAAACCGTGACGGCAACCGCGGCGAGTGCGCGCAGCCGTGCCGCTGGAAATATTATTTGATGGAAGAAAAGCGGCAGGGGCAGTACATGCCCGTCTATGAAAACGATGCGGGGACATTTATTTTCAATTCAAAGGATTTGTGCATGATAGAATATATACCCCAGCTTATAGAAAGCGGGGTTACAAGCCTTAAAATAGAGGGGCGGGTAAAGAGCGAATACTATGTGGCAACGGTTGTGAAGGCATACCGTGAGGCGATTGATGCATATTACAGCGGGGAATATAAATTTAGGCAAAAATGGCTTGACGAGCTTAAAAAGGTAAGCCACAGGGAGTATTCGACAGGGTTCTACATGGGAAAACCCGAACAGATTTATACGCACAGTTCATATATTAGAGATTATGACATAGTTGGTATGGTGCTTTCATATGATGAAAACACGAAAACTGCGGTGATTGAGCAGAGAAACCGTTTTTACAAGGGCGATGTTTTGGAGTTCTTGCCCCCTCGGGGGGACTATTTTGAGCAGAGGGTTCACAGTATAGAGCATGAAGGGGAGCAGATTGAGGTTGCCCCCCATCCGCAAATGATAATTAAAATACCTGTTGAC
>CAZNYY010000194.1:0-5021 GCA_964577335.1 uncultured Oscillospiraceae bacterium
GCTGAAATTAAACAAGGGCAGCTTTGCGGATGCACTTTCGGTGAACATTTTTTTTGGCACGGAGGCTCCTCTTCTTCGTGGGAAATACGTGGTTGAATACAGTTTGAAAAAAACCGCTGACAGAAAACGTGCGCAAATGTCCCTTCTGGCTTCCGATAGGTGGAAGGAGATTACAAGGCATTTTTGGCAGGAAAGCGGTGCCTTGGTTTCAAGCGGAGAAACACTTGGCAGTTTTCAGGCGAATGAATGGGTTCATTTTACGCAGCTTTATGATACCGATTTGAGAACTTACAGTATGTGGGTAAACGGTGTGCTGGTTGCGGATAACCATGCCGAAACATTCCCCGCAAACGGCGGTACATTGCAGGGCTTGCAGATTCAAATAAACGGCTCATCCGCCACGAATTATGACCTTTGTTTGGATAATGTTAAGCTTTACAGGGCGGGCGAACCGACGGATGAGGACTATTTAAATATTGATTATGAGAATTTATCTTTCAATAGCATTTATCCCTCATGGGAAACAATGACGGCGGGACTGGTGGAGGATGATTTTGTGTTGCCCGGAGAAGGCTTGTACTCGGATATTTCGTGGGAGACCTCAAGGGAGGATGTAGTTTCTACAAGCGGAGTTGTGACAAGACCCGGGAGGGAAAGTGCCGAGGACCCCGAGGTTACGTTAACCGCAACCCTTTCATACGGGGACACACAAATGAAAAAAGAATTCACCTTTAGGGTGGCACGCATTTTTACCGACGAGGAAGAAAAGATAAATGCAGAGCTTAGTGCTTTGACGTACACCTCGGTAACCGACGAGGACAGGTTTTCCATAACACAGGATTTAAACCTTATAACAGAGGGGATATACGGCTCGCAAATAAGCTGGGTGTCTGATAATCCTGATATTTTAAGCAATGAAGGTATTATAAACCGTTCTGCTGCTATCAGGGACGATACCATGGTAAAACTGACAGCCACTTTGCGGTACGGCTCAATTGAAAAAAGCAAAGACTTTATCTTTGTTGTTTTGCGAAACTACGCCCAAACAGATTTGCCTGCTATCCTTGAGGAAGTGTGGACGGATGATTTTGAGGACGGTGTTTTAGACCCGAAAATAAGGGTTGTAGGAGAGGGGGGACTGATTGAAAGCGGCGGTGTTTTAGAAATACCCAAGGGTTCGGACAGCAGCCAAATAAATCAGTTTAACTATGATTTTCAAAAGGACGCCAAACCCCTTACAGGAGTGTATGGATTGGAGTTTAAGCTTAGAAAAAGCATATCTTCAAACAATGTTTATATACGCATAATGGGCAGGAGAGTGTATGACGAATATTTAAGAATACGTTGGAACACCAGCGGCAATATGCAAATAGTCGGTCAGCATACAAGCCCGAATGTTCACAGGACAGAGGAGTTTGTAAAATTTAATTTCCTGCTGGATACAAAAACGCAGACATACAGCATTTGGGTGAATGATGTGTTGGAAGGATATCTCTTGCCCACATATACATTGATTGCGGAGGATTTATGCTCGCTGAGAATTACTCAGGAGGGTACATCCACGCTTGACCACAAGGTGTTTCTTGATGATGTAAAGTTTTACAAAACGCAAATGCCCGATTCCATAATACCAAAAGCTGATGTGCAGGCTATTTCGACTGAGGATTTGATTACAAAAGCCCCAAATGTGTTGGGTGCGCATTATGTGGATGCGAACTTGAATTTGCCTCAGACAGGACCGAAAGGCAGCCAAATAATATGGACATCTTCAAATCCGGAATTTATAGCGCCTGACGGCATAGTTACAAGACCCGGTATAGAATACGGGAGCAATCCCGAGGTTGTGCTAAGGGCAAACTTTGTTCGGGGCGAGTTTTCCGAAACCAAGTATTTCGTTATGAATGTACTGATGGATTTACCCTCCGATGAGATGGTGAATGCCGATTATGATTATATTACATACGAAACCCTGACAAAAGAGATGCCCCATAGTCTTAAAGCAAGTTTGAACTTCCCGGGCAAGGGACCGTACGGTTCCGTTTATAAATGGACTACGAGCAATGCAGGTGTTATAAGCCCGTCGGGCAGGGTAATCCGCCCATGGTCGGACAAGGCGGATGCGGAGGTAACCATCACACTTAAAGTTATAAGCGGCGCCGAGGTGCGGGAAAAGAATTTTGTGTTCACCGTCAAAGCCGACGAGCCTTTTGCAGACCCTAAGCATATGAGCGATGAAGACTTTTTCGGCGCATATTCGGGCGGTGTATGGACACGGCAAGGCAAACTGGACTATGAACATAATGAGGGACTTAAAGCCATTGAAAGCTTTGTCAAGGCAGGGGATTATCAGGGGGCAAAACAGCAGCTTTTAACCTATTCAAAAAACAAGACTTACAATCCCGCTATGGCAATGACAAATCAATCAAGAAACACAAACTGGGCAAATATGGCGGCGGACAATATACAGTCATTGCAAAAATCCTATTATAACGGTGAATTTAGTGCCGGTGCAGAATGGGAATATAAGCATATTGACACTTTAACAAGCAATATAGCAAAGGGAATGACAACATTTAATATAATCTCCAGGCATAACGATTCAGGAGTGCTTGAGATAGCAAGCAGAGAAAGCGCAAATTCAAGCATAAGACCACGGGCTGAACTTGTTGTAAACGGTACTGTGCGGACTTATGAAGCAATTGAGGATGCAACCATAAGAGCAGGTAATTATTTAAAAACAAATTACGGTTTTGAGGATACGCTTAAAGTTGAAATGTTCGGAGAGTTTTTAGGCGACAGAACAAGCCGGGCGCTGATAAAATTTGACTTTTCTGACATTACGGAAAAGGATAAAATTGATAGCGCACGCCTAATTCTGTATTGCCGCCAAACCCCTGCTTTCAGCAATGAAAAACAGGCTCTTCTAGTAGCTGAAACCCAGTCCTCATGGGACGAAACAACCGTTACATGGGAAAAAATACTGGGGTATGTGTATGCATTCGGCGGTCTGCCTGAAGGTGAAATTTGGGATGTAATCCCCGGGGCGGACGTGGAATTTCGCTACCAGTCTGTAAGGTTTACCTTCCTTGTACCAATGGTTATTGAGTACAATATGTCACATGATGAGGTGTACCCATATAAGGCTATAAGAACAATACAGGACTTTTTAATGGACTATGGCGGTTTTGTGGATGTGAATAACAACATTGGGGGATACCCTCGGTCACTGGATACATCTATTAGACTGGACTATTTAAGGGACGCTTTCGGCGCTCTTGTAAAAAGCAAATATATGGATGCAGAAACTTGCACCGCAATGTGGAAAAATTTTTGGAATATGATGGAGGCGCTGGACGATGACACCACAAGTCAGGCAAACGGGCTGATGTATAAGTTAAGAAGCATGGTAAGAACAGCCCTTAACTGGCCTGAGTTTTATGATTCCAAGTCGGGTCTTGACTGGGCAGCCACTGCTATCGACGGGCTGAACAATTTGGCATACACCCTATATTATGAAGACGGCTCATACATTGAGGCTACCGGAGGGTACAGCCAGGGTGTTTTGGATATGTTTATCGGCGTGAAGGAATATGTTAAGAGATACGGAATTGAGCTGAATAAGGATTTTGATGAACTTATTCACAAGGCGGCATATTACAATGCGCTGCTTATATATCCAAACGGCGAAGCACTGCAATACGGTGACGAGGCATACAGGCTCTCCACTGCGGCACGGTACGCCAATTTGGCACAGGAGTATAATGACAATGAGCTTATGTATGTCACGTCCCTCGGCGCAAGGGGAGAGGCGCCCACAACATGGACGTCCAAATTTTTCCCTGAAAGCCGGCTTGCAATGATGCGCTCAAGCTGGAGTAAGGATGCAATGTTTATATTTACCGCTGCAAGGGGACAGGGAATTCACGGTCACGCAGGGGATAACCATGTGTCGGCATATGCGTACGGGCAACGTCTGCTCATTGATTCGGGTATGTTTTCATACAGCTCGGCGGACCCCGCCCGTCAGTACGGGTTGTCAACAAGGGCACACAACACAGTTGAAATTAATGGCGAAACACAAAAACTCCATGGGGCAGATGCTATTATGGGGCTTAAAGGAACGACAAATGAGTGGAGTACAAACGAGAGTTATGATTTTCTCAGTCAGTCCACCTTTTCAAACCCCGGCTTTGAACATGAGAGGAACATCACCTTTATAAAGCCATATTACTGGATTATAACAGACCGTATGCTGCCAGAGGAGCAGGATGAAATAAACAGCTATAAACAGCTTTGGCATATGCTGCCCACGGCGAATATATCAACGGACAACCAAAACAAAAAAATAAAATCGGACAATTTGTCCGGCGTAAACATATCTATAGCTTCGGCGGACGATGATACGGAGGTTTTATTGGATGACGGTTGGTATCATGGAGAGGGTGGTGCGGTACTCAGCGCACAATACGGCTATTTTCAAAAAACCGCTGCGGGGGATGCTACCTTCAGTACAGTATTGACACCGTATAAAAATGATAATAATGCACAGGTGGATGCTCAGCGTTTGGATACGGATTTAAGTATTACAGAAGCTACCGCCTTAAAAATCACAACCAATATCAACAGAAGCAAAACAAGTGCCTACTATTACCTTCTGCATGATAATACAAAAAAAACAGACAGACAGTTTGGCAAGTATTCTTCGAACGGAAGCTTAGCATATGTACTGGAAAACGGCAGCGGGCAAACAACGATGATATTACTGAAGAATGCTTCCCGCCTTGCTCATGCGGATGGTTCGAAAACCTTGGTTAGTTTCAGCGGCAGTGTGGGAGATGTTTCCTTTGAGTGGAAGAGTTCCAGATTGTATGTGACAACATCCGAGGAAAACGCAGTGTTTGAAACCATTCGGGTTGCAACGCCCATTGAGGTGACGGCTTTGTATATAAACGGAGTACAAACAGGATTTTCAATGGAGGACGGGTATATAACGCTTAAAGCCGAAGGACCGTCGGCACCAA
>CAZNYY010000195.1:0-1947 GCA_964577335.1 uncultured Oscillospiraceae bacterium
TTGTTCGGAAACGGCGATGCGACATTATATCAAAATCCTTCGGATTTATGATATAACAACCGCAGGGATTTGCCCGCCGCAGAAAATTTTATGGCAATCTTCGGAAATGGTGGCACAAGATTATATTGAAATGAGGTTTTTGGTGATGTCAAAAGTCATTATGGGTATTCAAATGCTTCAAAGGCGTGAAACTGCGCAGGTTGTTCAGGCGGCTTTGACTGATTTCGGATGTTATATAAAAACCCGTGTAGGAGTCCATCAGGCTTCAGCCGATATGTGCAGCGAACAAGGGCTTATTCTGTTGGAATTTATTGATGATGCGGACAAGCAAGCGGCGGAACTTGAAGCTATTTTAACAAATATTGAAAATGTCACGGTTAAAAAGATGATATTTGATTGAAAGTGATAACCTGAAATGGGGACGGTACATGAATATGATTTTTCAAAGGGCGTTAAAGCTTTTGGGCACAAGACTTTTGTTTGTTGTCCTCAGCGTTTTTTTCCTTATGCCCTTTTCATGGTTGATAAAATTTGAGCAGGGGTTTTTGTATTATTCTATATTATCCTCTATTTTTTATCTTGGATATATTTATTCTGATATACATTCGGCGGGCGCCTCTGATATAAGAAAAAAGTGTGCCCACCCTGCAAATGGGTTTTTAGCGGGCGCATTTAGTGAGGTTGTGACAATCCTTATAATAGTTGTCCTGCTGATTGTACAGGGCGGGGGATATTTCAGAAATATAAATATTGCATTTATTGTCTGGGTTTCCCCGTTTATTGGGTTTTTGAATTTGCCTGCCGGAGAGTTTTTGAATATGGCAAGCATCACGCCTAATTACTTTTTTGTTACGCTGCCAGTGCCCATTGTAAGCGCACTGGGCTATATTGCGGGGATGCGCAGTATAACTATTTTGGCAAACCGCAAATGCATAAAGGATAATAATGACGATAATTAATAAGGTGCCACGGTGTTTGCCGCAGCACCTTATTTCAATTTAGTTTATTGTTAAGAGATAGCAAGACCTCCGCTGGCGTATCCAATAATTGAGGAGGCAACGCTAAGTGCGGGGGGATCAACATAAAATACCAATAGCAGCCTGTCGCCGGCCGTTACCGGAATGTTGAAGGTTGAAGAACCTGTTGCTACATTTCCAAGGGTAATGCCAAGTCCCGGGAATGACGGAGTTAGTGCGATATCTGTTGTTCCCAGAGCGTCAAAGATGTTGCTGGTTTGCGACTGGGAACGGTATATCTGAGCATGAATTGCATAATCGCCCACACCCACGCCAATGGATGACGTAACGCTGAAGAACACATTCAAAGCTGTAAGCTCGCCATCTCGAGGAACGGTGAACGCATAGTTTAAATTAAGGGGTGAAACTGTACCCTGAAGATTTATCGTGCTTCCAAAGAGGTCAACCCCCGGAGCATTGAAACCGAACCCAACGAAACTGGGTAAGCCGACCAAGCCTCCGGCAACGGAAGTTACCGTGATTGGCGTTCCTGATGAGAAGGGAATGATAGCTCCATCGCTTGGTGGTCCTGTGGGTCCCGTAGGTCCTGTGGGTCCTTGGATACCTTGAATACCCTGTTCACCCGGCGGTCCTGTGGGTCCATCGATACCCTGAATACCCTGTTCACCCGGCGGTCCTGTAGGTCCATCAATACCCTGAATGCCCTGTAACCCCTGTGGTCCCGTGGGTCCATCAATACCTTGAATACCCTGCAGACCTTGCGGTCCTGTGGGTCCATCAATACCCTGAATGCCCTGTAACCCCTGCGGTCCCGTAGGTCCATCAATACCTTGAATACCCTGCAGACCTTGCGGTCCTGTAGGTCCATCGATACCTTGAATGCCCTGCAGACCTTGCGGTCCCGTAGGTCCATCAATACCTTGAATGCCCTGCAGACCTTGCGGTCCCGTAGGTCCATCAATACCTTGAA